>CAZJQZ010000001.1:0-21512 GCA_964548045.1 uncultured Dehalococcoidia bacterium
GTGTATGATGCCATAGGATAGTATGATTTTATGACTGCTTCAAACTTACAAGTAACCGGTGGCTCTGCCAGATTCCCGCTGACTACAGTCCGGTTAACTATCTTATTAGTAAAAAGATTCTTTAGACCCCAAAAGAGTTCTGAGGCAATCGATACCGACTCGGCACTTTCCGGGGTGCTTTCATGCCCAGTTTCAGCCTCAGTCGGGTCCCTGATAATATCAGACATTATCTCACCAGGCGTTGCCGTGCTCTTTCCGGTGGTTTCCGTGACCGTCAGCAACTCGGTGACATCCACGGTTCCAGTGCTTATGTCCGTCATTGCCAGCACTCGTCCGCTATCATTGATCTTCCCGATATTCTTGATATAAGCTTCATCAAAATCATTTTGCTCTTTCAGCGCATCGGCAAGAGCAAACAGGGATGAAGGAGTGTCAGCCTCGCCTTTCAAGCTGATCTTGTCGGAGCCTAAGTTTATGGAATCCAAGCAGGAAGCCTGAGGAATGGTAGCCAGTATCAAATCCACGGTGGCAGCCAGATTACCATAACCGGCTTCAACAGTCTCACGAGCCGTGCGTAGAGTATCAATCTCATCTTCGATCTTCGCTATCTCCAGCTCTTCTTCAGGGGGACGCTTCAGCGCCTCATTCTGTTGCTCAATCGATTCAAGCTCCTCCTGTAGACCTGCCGTCTCATCAGCAGCATCAGCTTCCCATTGATATGCCGGATACAAGCCACCGAGGGCTATCACTACCAGAATAAGCAGCAGGATAAGCCCCACCGGACGGGGGCGCGGGCCGTATTTTTCCCCCCATATATTGATCCGGATATCTCGGAATCCGGTAGATGAAACTGTTGGCTTATTACTACCCAGAAGTCTCATAGTTCTGCTCTCCTCTTCAACCTATGTTTGGCTCCAGTGTCATCCCCGAAGGGCAAGCCCAATATTAACCGCATACGAAGCGATCGGGAAAGACGGGTCATGTGAAAACGGAACCATCAGCGATTTGATGGGATATTCAATTTCCTCCTGAATGACCATCGCTGTATCCGGCGTATCCGCCATCTCACCGCTCAGATAGACCGGAGTGTCTGAAGTTATGGGATTGTCTGTATGCTCACGATTGTAAAATTCCATCGTTCTGACTATTTCTCCACCCAAACGCCGCACGTTATCTTCCAGAATCATGTCTCCCTTTTTAGGAATGAAAGTTCGCATTATGGAAGGGACACCTTCGGCCACCACAGTAATCCCAAAGTTGTCCGGTTCCAAATCCAGCAGCAAGCCATCGCGACAATTGACTGCTCTTGCCAGTGCCAGCGCTTTGAGATCCAAAATGTATGGCTTTACTCTGGCCTGACCCAAAGCCGCAATCAGAAGATCTATTGGTTCTCTCGGCACTCCCACCACAAATACGTCCTGCCTGTTGCCTTTAGAACCCATAATTTGCCAGGTGAGATACAATTCTTCCAAGGGAAGTGGCATTTCTTTCTGAGATGCTCGGCGAATATTAACAGTCAGTTCACTGGATTTTACTTTTGGCACGCTCAAAATGCGGAACGTAAAATGCAGCCCGGTCAAGCTCAGGATGATTTTTTCTCTTTTCCTTTTTGCCCCCTTGAGCAGAGCCTTCACAGCTTCAGCCAATGCCTTTTGCTCAAGAACAGTGCCGTCTCTGACTACCCCTGGCTCAAGAGGAACACTCCCCCACCATTCGATCGTCTTTCCGTTCAGAACCAAGCCTTTTATGTTGTTGGATTCAATATTTAGTGTGGTGACTGCTTTTGAAAACATTGCGGTTCTCCTTTATCCATTAGAAGCAGGTGTTCCTGATTCCACTGGCGCTGGCAGGGAATAAACTTCTCCACTCAAACTGGCTCGCCAGGAACCACCTTTTCCGCTGAGTGATACGTCCTTTACCACGATCGTTGTTAGTTCCTTCCCGCCTATGGTCCCCTTCTCCAGTTTATCTATGAAATCCCTGACGTTTCGAAGAGTACCGGTCGGAGTCAATCTGAAACTGACCTTGTAGTATTCATTCTCTAAAACTTTCACCTGCTGTGCCGGATTAATACCCCCAAGAGGGAGAATGTTCACATTGCTTTCCTCAGCTGCCTGAAGGAGTATTTCCATCACATTATTGCTGCTTAGGTCAACAGGAAAGAGAGTCTTTTCAGCTTCCAGCTCATTCCTGCGTTCTGCCAGCAATTCGTCTAGGTGCTCCGGCTCTCTGAGCTTCAGCCGGTTCCATTCAAGCTCGGCCGATGTTATTTGAGGATCAAGGTCATCCTGTTTTGTCTGCTCATCATTGTAAAGGATACCAAGATAGATGTATCCTCCCACTGCAAGCAGTATAATGACCCCGCAGATGATTTGAGCATACTTCTGGGAGATTTTGACCTTCGGCATGCGCACGTTTTTCACTTCAATCTTTTTCATTTTGCTGCCCTCGTTTTGCCAGATAAATTATATCTACATTCCCATTCATGATGCATAATTCACGACACAGTTCCAAGAATAGTATACATAGGCATGATCACCGCCAATGCTATGAAACCAACAGCCACAGCAATACCTACCACGATTAACGGTTCCATCATGGATGTAAGAACATCAAGCCGATTGGAAACCTCACTCTCATAAAAGGTCGCCACATTTTCCAAACTACTGTCAAGAGTACCGGTTTGCTCTCCTACCGTCATCATTTGCACCAGCAAAGGCGGAAATATCTTGTTCATCGCCATTGGCTTGGATAGTCCGTGCCCTTGCACAAGTCCCTCTTGGACCTCTTTCAGGGCATTGCTAACAACACTGTTAGGGGCTACCTGAACCACTATATCCATTATACGGGGAAGTGGAACACCTGCTGCCATGAGGGTGGAGCCGGTTCGGCTGAACAGTGCCAAGTTACTAAAAAGCACAACAACCTTTATCAACGGTATTCGCAAGAGCGCCCTGTCTCGCAATCGCTGCCCTGATGGAGTTCTCATGTACAGAACAGCCGCGATAATGGCCCCAATAACTACTGCAAAGAGAAGGAGAACATTATCACTCGCAAAATCACTGGTATACTTAAGTATTTTGGTTGGTAATGGTAATTCAGCTTCCATTGCATCAAACATATCCAGCAATTTTGGAAGAACATATGTCACCAGTATTAAAATTACAAGAAAAGCTACAATTAAGATAATCATCGGATACGTCAAAGCCCGTTTAACCTTTTTAACTGCCACCTGGCCTCTCTCAATATAATCAACAGCCTGCCTCAGGGCAAGGGCAAGGTCACCACTATGTTCCCCCGCTGTTGCCATATGAACATATATCTCTGAAAATGCGTTCGGGTACTTGCTAAGTGCGTCGGAAAAAGAACCGCCACCTTCCAGTTCGGTTCTCAACCCGGCGATAACCTTCCGGAAAGAAGCTCTTTCGGCTTGCACCTCAAGCAGTTGCAATGCCTGTGGAAGGGTAAGCCCGGCTTCCAAGAGAGTTGCCAACTGGCGGGAGAAGTTGGTTACATCTTCAGATTTGACACCATACAGGGAAGGGAAAACCTCCTCCAGTTTGGGCATTGGCCTTACCTTGCTTATGCTGACGATCGTATATCCTGCATTTGCCAGTGATTCCTCTGCCTGGCTCGAGTTCGCTACGTCAAGAGTTCCCTTGACAGTATTCCCATCAGCGTCCTGCGCTACATACTTGTATGGCATAATTGCTCGCTCCAGATAAATTCCATATTTACCTCTGCCCAACAGAGAAGACGCTGCGTATCACTTCCGAGGGAGTTGTGATTCCTTCCTTCACCTTTTGCATGCCGTCGTATCGCATGGTTATCAGCCCTTCCCTGAGTGCCTGCGCTTTCATTTCCCCGGCGTTGGCATTGTCGACCAGCATCTGCCTGAGATCTTCACTCATGTGGAGAACTTCGAATACGCCAATCCGGCCCAGATAGCCGGTTTCGTTACACAAATTGCATCCCTTACCCATATAAAAAGTGGTTTCTCCCTTTCCCATCTCTGCCTCATACGCATCCATCTCTTCCGGTGATGGCGTAAAAGAAATGCGGCAATGAGGACATATTCGACGCGTCATTCGCTGAGCTACAACCCCTATGAGAGTCGATGCAATGAGGTACGGCTCGACCCCCAAATCCATGAGGCGGAAAATCGTACTGATGCTATCATTGGCATGCACCGAAGAAAAAAGAAGATGTCCGGTCATAGCGGCCTGAGCTGCCAGGCTTGCTGTCTCACCATCACGAATCTCGCCCACCATCATAATATCAGGATCATGGCGCAGGAATGTCCGCAAGCCAGTGGGGAAAGTTATCCCAGCTTTGGGATTGACCTGCACCTGGGTGAGATTTTTAAAATGGAACTCGATCGGGTCTTCAATTGTCATGATATTGAGCGAGTTGTGATCGAGCCGACTGATGGAAGCATACAGGGTTGTAGTTTTGCCGGACCCTGTAGGCCCACTAGACAATATCATTCCATAGGAACTCTTCAGCAATTCATTGTATTTGTTAAATGATTCGTCTGAGAACCCCAGATTCTCCATTTCAATAAAGGATCGTTCCTTTTCCAATATGCGCAGTGTCGCTCTCTCTCCGTTTACTGTTCCGGTAGTTGCAACTCTAATATCCACAAGCTGGCCACCGCTCTTGACTGAAAATTGACCGTCCTGGGGCCGTCTCTGCTCTGCAATATCTAAACCAGCCATGACCTTCAATCTGGTGATCAAAGCTGAGTGAGCACTTAATGGCAAGCTGGCGCTATCATGAAGTATTCCATCAATCCGGTATCTGACCCGCACCCTGGATTCCTGGGGTTCGATGTGGATATCAGACGCCCGGTCTCTTATTGCCTGTGAGACCATCAAATCGAAAGTCTGGACAATTGGTGATTGGGCAATGGCTTCCAAGTCAATGGCGCCACCTGCTTCTCCTAGTTGGTAGGGGGCAAATTGACTGAGCTGTTTTGCAATCTCGTCAGTAGTATTGTAATGAAGATTGATGGCCTGCTCGATCTGGCTGGGAATGCCCAGCATGGGCTCGACGCTCATTTTTGCTTCGGCCTGCAAGTCCTCGATAGCATAAATATCTGTCGGGTCAGCCATAACGACATAGAGCACATTCTCGATAATATCGAGGGGAATAAGCATGTGTTTATTTGCCGTTTCTTCGGATATCAGCTTCAATGCTTCAGGCTGAACAGTGTGTCTCTTCAGATCAATCAGGGGCATGTTCAACTGGATACTGAGCGCAGTCGCCAGTTGTTCGGGGGTAACTACGTCCTGTTCTGCCAGGACTTCCCTCAAGCTTTTCCCCTGTTTGAGCTGAACATCGAGGGCATGCCCCAACTCTTCTGCACTGAGCAAATCTGCTTCAAGGAGAATGTCACCGAGACTTTTGCCTCTATTGGCTTTTTGTTGCTCGGCTATTACATCCCGCGTCTTTTCTTTCTTCCGCTTCTCCTGCCCATCTATAGCCTCACCCAACTGCTCAGCCCCGAGCAAATCTGCCTCGATAAAACTATTGCCCAAATTTTGATCCGTGTTGTCTCTTGATACGTCCGCCATTATTTCCTGCTGTCAATAACCAGACAAAGATACTTTAACTCTTTCCCAGCCAGGATGCGATTTTACCCAGCAGGGTAGCATTTTCCACTGGCTTGCTGATATATTCGTTTGCGCCAACTTTGAGCCCCGTGGTCCTGTCGGCATCCTGCCCTTTGGCAGAAAGCATTATTATAGGAAGACTGGCCGTTTTGGGATCAGATCGCAACCGATTGCACACCTCGTATCCATCAAGCCCGGGAAGCATTACATCCAAAATGAGCAGATCGACATCTTCTTTTTGAGCCGTCATAAGCCCCTGTAAACCATTTGCAGCGGTGAGCACTTCATACCCCTCTTTCTCGAGGGCATACTTCACAGCTCTTGAAAAACCTGCTTCATCATCAACCATTAGAATTCGCTTAGCGATGACGTCACCTCCAGAATATCTGCGAACCCAACTCCAACGGAATTGGAATTGCTTTGTTCTTCGTAATCTTTTGCTTTTATCTTAAGTAAACAGGCATTATTAACAGCTTCCAGATCATCCGGGGCCTTGAATTTGTTAATATGCGTAACCCAACAGCCATTGGGTCGTATTACCTTATAACATTCCCGCTATTGATTGTCAAGTTTTCCACCCGTTCTTGACATTCCATACCAATCTGCTATCATAGTCAAACGAATCCACAACGGGAGGGAAATTCCATGACAGTCAAAATCGGGATCAACGGCTTTGGGCGGATCGGACGATTGGTTTTCAGGGCGATGCAACAATACCACCCTGATGAACTTGAAGTGCTGGCAGTTAACGACCTCACAAATGCCAGGACCAACGCTCACCTGCTGAAATACGACTCGAATTATGGGCAGTATCCGGGCACAGTGGAAGCAACCGAGGATACTATAGTCATCGATGGAAAAAATGTCAGGGTCATTGCGGAACGCGACCCCGGCAACATCCCGTGGAAGGATTTAGGAGTTGAGATCGTGCTGGAATCCACCGGGCTTTTCACCGATGCAACTAAAGCAGCTGCCCACTTGAGTGCCGGGGCCAAAAAGGTGATCATCTCCGCACCGGCCAAAAATGAAGACCTCACCGTTGTTCTCGGTGTGAATGATGACAAATACGATCCGATCAAACACCGTATCATTTCCAATGCCTCATGCACCACTAACTGCATTGCACCCGTAGTCAAAGTGCTGCATGAAAATTTTGGTCTTCTCAGAGGGCTCATGTCTACCATCCATGCCTATACGAATGACCAGCGGATTCTGGATACCTCTCATACCGATCTTCGCCGCGCCCGCACGGCAGGGGCGAGTATCATTCCCACCAGCACCGGCGCAGCCAAAGCGGTGACCCAGGTAATTCCTGAGCTTCAGGGCAAGATCCACGGGATGGCCTTCCGGATACCGACCACTACCGTTTCAGTTGTCGATTTCGTGGCCGATCTGGAACGAGAAGTCACTGGCGAAGAGGTGAACAGTGCTCTTAAAACAGCGGCAGCAGGTCCACTGAAAGGAATACTGGAATTCTGTGATGAACCGCTGGTAAGCATTGATTTCAAACAAAATACTCACAGTTCCATCGTGGACAGCTTGAGCACTATGGTGCTTGAGGGAAGCATGGTCAAGGTGCTTTCATGGTACGACAACGAATGGGGATATAGCTGCCGCACCGCCGATCTTGCCACATTGATAGGCAAAAAGGGATTATAAAGCTGATCAACCTGCCTGATTCAGAAACTCGTCCAATTTCATTATTCGGAAGAGCGGTTCCCTCAGGCAGTGTCTGTACACCTCAATAATTGCTTCGTGGTCTTCCTGTCTGAAGGCAGCACAGCAATCCTCCAGCATGATAACTCTGAAATCGTGAGCAAGGCCATCCAATGCCGTGGTTAGAACGCAAACAGGGGTTCCGATTCCCACCACCACTATGGTATCGACGCCCATTCCCCTTAGCTTATCATCAAGATTCGTGCCCATGAAAGCACTGAATCGCCGTTTCTCCAGAATAATATCCGATTCCTCCGGGCCGAACTCAGAGATGACCTGTGCTCCCTCTGTTCCCATAATGGAGTGAGGTTTTACTCCCGTACCGCTGAAGATAAAATCGTCAGGCAGGAAAGCATCATTGGCAAAGATAACCGGCATCCCTTTTCCTCTGGCCGTTAACAGCAACCGCTGAATGCCGGGAATGAGGTGCCTGGCCTGAGCCCCTATCCCGGAGCGGGACCGGCTGTAGACACTGTCTTTCAACATATCCACAATAACTACTGCTGTGTTGTTCATCACCGCTCCATAAAAAATCGACCAAGTAAACCTGTAAGCCGAGTCCTGTCCTCCGCGAAAACGCGGAGTGGTGACCATCTATCTAGCCCTTCCGTTACCGAAAGGATCAAGCGACCTACCCGGGGACAGGCCGGGCGCCTTTCGTCCCTCTATTCGGTCTTGCTCCAGATGGGGTTTACCCGCCATCCGCCTCACGGCGAACGCGGTGAGCTCTTACCTCACCATTTCACCCTTACCCGCATGAGCGGGCGGTATGTTTCTGTGGCACTTTCCGAGGGTTGCCCCTCCTGGGTGTTACCCAGCACCCTGCCCGGTGGAGCTCGGACTTTCCTCCACAACACCGCTATGGCAGTATCATGGCGGTCACCCGGTTTACTTGGCCGATTATCACTCTCGATTGATGCAAAACTGCATGATTTGCATCCAGCCCGGGGACTTTCGGCAGATGTGATTGTATCAACAAAACGATAGGCCTGCAACTCGGGCTCTCTTGACTTGGCCCCCTCCTTCCTCCATACTATCGACGGAATAAATGGAAAAACTGCGCGTTCCCATTATCGTCCTTTTGCTGATTGCCATCGCCGCCGGCGCAGCAGTATTTGTTCTCCGGCAAAACACCTCAAGCTGCCCTGTGGAAATCACCCTGCCCACACCTTCCGAAGAGATCGAGATTTACGTGAGCGGGGAAGTGCAGTCCCCCGGCAATTACACTCTGCGTGAAAGCTCCCGGATTGCCGATGCCATTGAAGCGGCCGGGGGATTCACTGCCGATGCCGACCAATCGGGGATCAACCTGGCAAGGCCCCTGCGGGATGGAGACAAGGTACAAGTCTACACAATCGGAGAAACCTCTCAGCTCATCAACATTAACACTGCTGAAACCTGGCTTCTCGAAGCCCTGCCGGGTATCGGCGAGTCCACAGCGCAGGCAATTATCGAATACCGCACCGAGAACGGCCCCTTTGAATCCACTGGCGATTTGAAAAAGATAAAGGGCATCGGTGATTCGACCTTCGCAAAACTGAAAGATAAAATCACGGTGTATTGATGAGGCTTGTTTACCTCAGTCTGGCCTGGGTTCTGGGCATTTTTCTGGGCTCAAGATATGAACTCCACTGGAGCAGCATAGCCATCCTGCTCGGCATTTCTGCCATATTTACCCTTATTTCCTATCGGAAGAAAGCATTCCTCTGGACCGGTCTGTGCCTGCTGCTTCTCTTCGGAGGAATTCTTCGTTTCTATTCCGTTTCCGAAGGTGATGCCCTGCAAACCCATCGGGGATTTTTCAAATTACAGGGAGTCATCGCTGCTGCCCCGGAGATTAAAGATCAGGGCACGGTCCTCCGTATTGAAGCAAAGCAGATCGAAATTGATGAAGAATGGCAGGATATCTCCGGCACAGTCCGGGTATCCGCCCCCAAATTCCCCGAATTCGCCGAGCGTGATTTCCCGTATTATCACTACGGCGACCTGATTGAATTCGGGGGTGTACTCAAATCACCGGATTCCCCTCGAAGTGAAACTGATTTCGACTTCGCCGCCTATCTGGCTCGGCAGGGGATTTATTCCGTTGTGTACTCCCCCTCAAATATCAAACTGATCGAAAGCGGTCAGAAACCCGACCCGATGGAATGGATTCATCATCTCCGGCGAAGCATGTCCGCATCCCTTGAAAAGGCTCTACCCGAACCGCAGTGTGCGCTGGCCCAGGCGATGCTTCTGGGCGAGCGGAGTTCTATTTCTCCCGAGCTAAGAGATGACTTTTCCCGATCAGGAACTTCACATCTATTGGCCATTTCCGGAATCCATGTAAGCATCGTAGCCGGTATTGCCCTGAGCGCGGGTGTCTGGCTTTTTGGCAGGAGAAGACCCACCTATTTTCTGCTCGCACTGGGAGTGGTCTGGCTCTATGTTGTACTCAGCGGAATGAGTCCTTCCGCGGTTCGGGCGGCAATTATGGGCAGCCTGTGGCTTTATGCTAACTGGATCGGCAGACAGCGGAGCGCCTTCACCGCTCTTGCCTTCGCCGCTGCTATCATGCTGGCTATAACCCCCCGGCTTCTGAGTAATGTAGGATTCCAGCTCAGCTTTGCCGCCATGGCCGGACTTGTCTTCCTGACACCCATCTTCCAGAATCAGAGCAAGAAGATATTCGGGAATGAAGAAGGGGAAATCTCATCTGCTGCCGGCTTCATCACCACCAGCTTTGCTGTTACTCTGGGCGCAGTTCTGGCCACATTGCCTCTGGTGGCTTACTATTTTGAATACATTTCGTTGATGAGCCTGCCCGCCACATTCTTCACCCTGCCGGCCGTGCCCGGAATAATCACCGCCTCAGCGCTGGCGGGACTGGTGGGGATTTTCGCACCCGCAATAGCTACCGTGCTGGGCTGGTTATCGTGGCTTTTTGTCACCTATGTGATCGAAGTGGTCAGACTCTTTGCCGCAATTCCGTTCGCTTCTGTGGACGTGGAAACAGGGGCTCCTGCTGTTTATGCTTATTATGGTATCCTGATAGCAGCTCTGTGGATCCCAAAGAACTCCGGCAAAATAAAAGGATTCTTCCCTGAAATGAAAACCCGTTTTCTTACAGCACCCGGGTTCGCCTCCAGAATACCCACAAAGTGGATAGTCCTTCCACTTGCGGTAGTGGCAATCCTGATCTGGACAGCGGCTGCCACCGCTTCGGACAGTCGGCTTCATGTATATGTTTTCGATATCGGTCAGGGGGATTCGATACTGATTCAGAAAGGAAACCAGCAGATTCTCATCGATGGCGGGCCCGGTTCGGAAGAGGTGATGGATGAATTGGGGGACCGGTTACCTTTCTGGGATCGAACCATCGAACTGGTAGTTTTGACCCACCCGGATGCCGATCACATCACCGGGCTCATAGAAGTGCTGCAACGCTATAAGGTGGAAAAGATTCTGACCAGCGGGCAGGAACACAATTCGGATTTGTACAGGGAGTGGGATAAACTGATTGAAGAAAAAGGGATTGAGCGAATCCATGCCAAAGCGGGGCAGGAAGTGATTATGGCTAATGGAATACATCTGGATGTTCTCCATCCCACTGAAACCCCGGGGGAAGGAGCCACTACTGATTTGAACAACAATTCGGTTGTTCTCCGGCTCGAATATGATAACTTCAGCATGATGCTGACCGGCGATATCGGCGTGGAAGCTGAGGCCCTGTTACTGGAACAGAATTGCAAACTGAAAAGCACGGTTTTAAAGGTAGCCCATCACGGTTCCAGTTCCTCAACATCTCACGGATTTTTGAAAGAGGCCGATCCCCTATTTGCCGCCATCTCCGCAGGCGCGGATAACAGATTCGGGCATCCAACGGAAGAGGTTCTAGAAAAACTTGAATCGGCAGTCGGAGAGGAAGGGATTTACCTCACCGCCGAAGACGGCACTATTGAATTCATCTCCGATGGGAAAAAGCTGTGGGTGGGAACGGGAAAGTAGCCATCATAACAAACGCATTATATCGTGAAGGTAAGCCGGGGTCCGTTTCTTAATAAGGAGTGTCGCCCCTGAAGGAGGCATGAGCTGTACATTAAATGCGCTGCTGCTTTTGAGATGTTCGCCATTGCTGTCAATAAACGGGTCGGAGATGCCTGTTCCATTGGTCCAGTTCGTTCCATCATAATCATGAAGCCATATAGTAATAGTGGCTCTCTCGGAGTTTTCCAGCAGGTAGTCGCCTGTTCCCGCACCGTATCCACCCGCGAACTCCACAGTCCAGGCAACATTGTCAATAAACGTGCTGTCGTCATTGTAGGCAATCATGGTTACATTGCCCGTGGTGGAAACCCCCGTCCGGGTTCTTACTTCATCAATATGGATCGTCACCCCGCTTAGAGCAGCGGCACTCCGCAACGCAACCGAATTTACGGCAGAAAGAGACCCACCCCCCGGATCACTAAAGGCAACAATCGCTTCGGTCCAGGCATTGCCGGGCAGTACAGGCATATCAAGAGTTTCAATAACACCCGCACCGTTCGTACCGGAACAAACGAGCAACTGCAGGTCTCCCGCAGCCCGTTCTTCACTCGATTTGATCCAGACCCCGATTTGAGAAGCATAGGTCAAATCCATAGTATCCGGCACATCATAATATGCCAGATTAGTACTGCCACTGGCACTCGCAACTACCAGTTTAACACTGGCAAGCTCCGCTTTATAATCAGAAGCATTCGTAGTTACAGTAATACCCGAACCGGACGCCGTCCAGGCAGTATCGCAATCACTAATAATCGGAGATGCCAGCGCCTCGTTGGGATCAACTCTATAGAGAGGCGTCAGATCAATGGCTCCGCCTCCCGGCAGGGCTTTACCCACAGTAAACATCAGCTTGGTAACACACTCGTCCCCGTTGGCAGTGCCTTTGTAAGCAATCACATTCCCCATCACTTGAAGGGTGGATTCAGCTTCTTCAATACCGGAATGGATCACTTCTTCCGTTTTCTGGGAAGAGAACAGCCCTGCGGAAAGAACAGTGTAAGCGAACACGGAAGCGACAACAATAAATGCAATCAGAATAATAGCAGTTTCCAAACCGGTTATACCTGCCTGGTTTCGATGCATCCTGCCTGTGATATTAGTCATTACATCTCCTAGCTTTCCAACGCCTAGAGAAGATTATTTCCAATTATTCAAGGTTCATTACCGGCTCCAGATAATCCGGAGTAGTTCGCTTGATTGTTAAAACCTCGTCACCCGGCGTTCTTACCTCAATGACGAAAGCAGAGCCAGCTCCTAAATCGTGATTGAGCACTTCGCCAGGCAAGACAGTAATGAGGAAAGTCTCTCCGGATTCGAGCATGATATCACCATCTCCAGTCACATACTCCTTCACCTTCCAGAGCACTTCATCTATCTGCTGATCGCTATCGCTATAAGAAACATTGACTACATTGCTGGGCGGTGCGGAAAAATTCACCGGTGAGGCTCCCTCCGGGATTGCCACGGTAAACACAACCTCTTCGACACTATCGCCGGCGCCACATCTGACAAAAACACTTCCGCGTAATTCCAGAGCATCACTGTTATCAGTGCCATACACGGAAATAGTATTATCGCCCGATGAGAACCCGGCATAACTCAGCAGTCCTGCTGTCGCTACAAAAGCAACCGCAATAATTACTATCGTCAAACGACTCATTTGCATTCTCGGCAACAAATTTGCCAGCATTTTTTGCTACTCCTTTTCTCATCTTGCATGACGAAGATAAGCAGGATTTTCCCCTCTTAGTACCGATTCTACAAAACAGGCTTTTATCCGTACACTGTGCACACACTCAATTTTTAGTGGGTGAATGCCACCAAAAGAATTATGGCAAATTCCTGTATGCTGATTCCCTGATTTCGCGAGATGTGCCATACTACAGTAGGTCAATGCCGGGATGGTAATCCCGCTCTACACTGGTAGAATTCATGCAGATGGGGGATACATGGAACTGCGAGAAAGCATCAAAGAATACGGCCACGCTCTGATTGAACAGGGACTGACCTGGGGGTGCAGCGGAAACATCAGCATTAGAATCGAACCGGATGCCTTCCTCATCTCCGCCGGAGGCACCAAACTGGGTAATTTACGGGATGAAGATATTATCAGTTGCGAAATCGAAAAAGAGACGTGTGAAGGAAGCGTGAAGCCTTCCATGGAAACAGGCTTGCACCGGGGTATCTATCGAAATTGTGCGGAAGCAAAAGCCATAATTCACTCCCAGCCTCTCTATTCCACCGCAGTAGCCTGCTCCGATATGTCAATCCGCACGGATTTTCTTCCCGAGGCAATGGCCTATTTGAGCAAGATAGAAAGAGTGCCTTATCATCACGCCGGCAGTCAAGCCCTGGCCGAGGCAACAGCCGCGCAGGCTCGCAACTCTCAGATACTCCTGATGAACAATCACGGAGTAATATGCTGGGGTTCTTCTCTGGAAGAAACTCTCCTCCTGACCCAGACTCTGGAGTTTTGCTGTCGTCTGCTGGTAATCTCGCAAAACAGCGGGCTGGACTTCAACTACCTGGGAGAAGAAACGATAGAGGATTTTCACCGCCACCTGCGAAGCATCGGAAGATAAATCTGCAGGGGTTCGAAACTTTGAACCCCTGCAGGCAAAGATTGATTAGCCAATCGCACGATAGTATACTTCCCGTAGGAGTAAATCATGAAAAAGATAATCTTTTCATTGCTGGTGCTTATCATGATATGGAGCGGGGCCTGCATATCGAATCCGGAAGAACTAAAAACACCCGAACCCCCTCGCGTTCCTGCAATCGCACAACTGGAAGGCTCCTACGAAGACGCCATCAACGGTTACTCGATTAAGTATCCCCCGGAATGGCAAGCAAAGGAAGGCGGATCAGCTGGAGCAGACCTGACCATTCACAACTCAAATCACAGTTGCACCGTTCAGGTATTCATCGAGGAATTATCTCAGCCAACGAGTGTTGAGAAGTACTCCTCCAGCGTCATCGGGAACATACAACAAAAGCTGCTCGGTTTCATGATTCTAGCGGAAGGGAAAGTGCAGATGGGCAACGAAATCGGTTACGAGTATGCTTTTGAGGGCAGGGAATCCGGCGAGCCCCTCAAAGCAAAGCTCATTTGCCTGACCAGTGAAAACCGGGCTTTTGCTATTCTGGTTGCGGCCGAGACGAACATTTACGATCTCGTGAATGAGAAAATAGATAACACCATCTACAGCTTCAGATTGCAGGAAGCTTTTTCACTTGCCGATATCCCCCGCGATGAGTCACTGATACTTTACGGATTGCCACCGATTACACTCGACCCGGCGTTAGTACTCGATTCCGATTCCGCCCTGTTCGTTCAAGAAATATTCAGCGGGCTGGTAACTCTCAATCAATCTCTGGAAATTGTTCCGGATCTGGCAGAAAGCTGGGATATCAGCGAGGACGGCACGGTCTATACTTTCCATCTCCACCAGGACGCAAAATTCCACGACGGGAAACCGGTTACTGCCGGCAATTTCAAATACTCCATTGAGCGCGCTTGTGATCCTGAAACCGGGTCTCAGGTTGCAGGCAGTTACCTCGATGACATCATCGGGGCGAAAGACAAACTGGCCGGGGAGGCCGAAGAAGTCAGCGGGGTAAAAGTTATAGATGACCATACCCTCCAAATCACCATCGATGCCCCGAAGGCGCATTTCCTTTCCAAGCTTCTCTATCCTACCAGCTTCGCGTTGGACAAGGAAAACGTGGACTCCGGCGAGGATTGGTGGCGGCATCCCAACAGCACCGGCCCCTTCAAAATCAATACCTGGAAGAAAGACGAACTCCTCATTCTGGAACGTAGTGAACATTACTGCGGAGAACTGCCCAAAGTGCAAAAAGTCGTTTTCCGGCTGTGGGGCGGAGTACCGATGACCATGTATGAACAGGGAGAGATCGATATTACCGGGGTATCCGGAATGAATATCGAGAGGGTTCTCGATCCGGCAAATCCCCTCAGTAAGGAACTGGTGATAATCCCGGAACTCAGTGTGAATTACATCGGGTTCAACTCCACCGAACCGCCGTTCGATGATCCCAAAATCCGGCAGGCCTTCTGCCATGCCATAGACAAAGCGAAGATAATCGAGGTTCTGTTCGAAAATAGAGTCCAGCAAGCCGACGGCATCCTCCCTCCTGCAATGCCCGGTTATAGCGAGCAACTTGAAGGGCTGGATTTCGACCCGGAAAAAGCGAAAGAACTGATCCGGCAATCCAGCTACGGAAGTACCGCCGAGCTTCCCCCCGTCACTTACACCACATCGGGGCGAGGCTATGTCTCCGTGTTGACCGAAGCCCTGATTGACATGTGGCGAAAGAATCTGGGGGTGGAAGTGACCATACGGCAAATCGATCCGGAGAGCTATCCCTACACTATCAAGCAGGAAAAGGACCAGTTGTTCGATATAGGCTGGCTGGCCGATTACCCTGATCCCCAGAATTTTCTGGATCTGCTATTCCACGGTGAAAGCGGAGACAACATTGGTGAGTATAGCAACCCTGAAATCAATGCCAGGCTGGAAACAGCCCGTGAGGAAATGGATTCGGAGATTCGCTTGGAGATGTACCGGGAAATCGAGCAGATGCTGGTCGACGATGCCGCCTGCCTGCCATTGTATTTCAACGAGAATTACACACTGGTGAAACCCTACGCGAAGGGTTTCACTGGAGTGCCAATGACTATGCCCTGGCTCAAATATATATCCCTCGAGCCGGATGAGTAGAAAAACATGAAAGGCAAATCAACGGGCAAATACCTTGTTATCTGGCTGATTCTGCTGGGATTGCTTCTGGTAAGTCTTGCTGCGGGATGCAGTCAGGAGGAAGAAACCTCCACCACGCTGGATGCGCTTTCCGATGCCCAACTCCTGCCAAAACCAGTTCAGACCACCAACCCCGGCACCACCAGTATCATCAACGTACTCTCCTCCAGTGTTGAAACCGATTTCCCCCAATCACTCACCTTCAGCCTGGAAGCTGAAAGCACTCATAACATAACCGACCTTCAACTCATCTATACCACTCCCAAAATCCTTCGCCCTTCAGTGACAGTCACCATTCGGCCGGACTTCGAGCCGGGAACTCACGTGGAAGCAAACTGGACATGGGATACCAGAAAGGCCAATCTGCCCACTGGGGCAAGAATCGAATATGGATGGGTAATAGAGAACGATTCCGAAGACAGACTTCAGACCGAAACAGTTACCGTGACGTTCGATGATGCTCAACACGACTGGAAGGAACTGGAAGACGAGGACATCCGCTTATTCTGGTACAAAGGGGACAAAACTTTCGGGCAGGACTTGATGGAAACAGCGCAGCAGGCTTTGGTCAAACACTCAGAGACTACTGAATCCGAGCTTGAACAACAGGTTAGTATCTACATTTATGGCAGCACGGAAGACCTGCACGATGCCCTGATATATCCCGACGAGTGGACTGGAGGAATGGCTTTTCCTGAGTACGGAGTGATCGTTATCGGCGTGGCTCCGCACAACATAGCGTGGGGGAAAAGGGCAGTCACCCACGAACTGTCACACATGATTATCTATCAAGTCACTTACAGTCCTTTGAGTAACATCCCGACCTGGCTTGATGAGGGACTGGCAATGTATTCAGAGGGCGAATTGATGAGCAACTTTGAACAAAATCTGCAACAGGCCATCTCAAACGATACCCTGTTCTCCATTGGCAGTATCAGTGGCAGTTTCCCGGCAGCCACCGAGGAAGCAGAACTCGCCTATGCCCAGAGTTACAGTTTGGTAGAATTCCTTATCGATAACTTCGGCAGCTCCAAAATGCAGCTATTAATTCAGGCTTTCAGCGACGGCATCACGCTCGATAACGCTCTGCTGGAAGTTTATGGCTTAGATAGTGAACAATTGGAAATTGACTGGCGCAACAGCGTTCTTTAAAGGACTTTATCCATATCCCCTTTGCCCAGGATAGTTGCTTCGTCATCAATAGTAAATCCACTCTCTTCCGGGGATTCCTCCTCCTCTTCATTCCAATTATCATCATCGTCCCCGTTAACCAATGGCACCTCTTCGATCTCTCGCTTAACCATGCTGTCTTTTAGATACGGTCTTATCTCTCCGCCTATCTTTGGTGGAGGGAATGAAGGATACCCTGCCTGGCTGGGATGCTGAAAGGTTTCCCTGATTATCACCTTGACTTCGTCACTCCAGAGGTTGACAATCACAGCTTTGTATTCATTGCCGCCCCCTATCAGCCGGGCAAGGCGCGCTCCAATCCTGGGCTCAACTTCCCCAAGATACTCGCCGGAATAATTGGCTACTTCCAGCTTCCCGGAATTCACCTGTAGAAGAACCTGTTCGCCGGCCGACATCTTCACCAGAACTCCCCTGGGAGCTATCCTGTGCAGATTGACCCTCCTGGCTTTGCTGGTCTCTTCAATGAAAAACCGGGAGTCGATACCACTCAATTTCTTCGTAACGGGCTCGTCTTCCTTGAGGCGGGAAAGGCGCTCCAGATTCTTCCACGCAATATTGTTATGACGATCAAGCTCCAGTACTCGCTCATATGCCTCGCGGGATTCGGTATTGCGTCCAAGTTCGCTCAGGGCCTTGCCCAAACGATTGAGAGCATCGATATCATTGGGGGAAACTTCGAGAATCTCCTGATTGACCAATACTGCTTCCGCCCAGCGCCCCTGTACTGCCAGGCTTACAGCTTCATCATTGCGGCTATGTACCATAACATCTTTCCTCTTCGGGTTTTTGCATGCAACAGAGTACTTTCCGTCACATGCTCAAAAGCATCAAATTTTGTGGCCGATTTTCATCCCACAGTTATTTCACAATGAATTTGCTCTTTGTGGGCATCGAGCCGTTGTGCATCATATCATGTTTTTTGGGAGAGCACAATAGGATAAAACCTCAAATGATCTACATGAAGTTCAGATATCCTAGCAAGTTTTCAATGAAGAAAAAGAGGTATAACCTGTTCAGAGGTTTCTTCAGAAGCCCCATTAAAGTAAACCCTTAAGCTTCTTCGGGGTAAACAAGGTTGCCAATAACTTACCACTAGTCTAGAATACGAACATAGCTAAAGAGGAATGACCTCATTAGAACAGACTGGTCAAACATTCTAATGCGCATCAGTATCAATTCGCAACCTTCAGGTTTTACAAGCCGGTTCAAATCACTCCGTTACCCTTTGATGTACGTGTTTTTCCTGATGCTCGCTGAACTGGTGACCTGTTACTTTATCCACGCAGGTGTCCTGGTTCATCTTTTCATACTTGGGGCTCTGCTGGTTCACTCCGTATTTCTGGATGACAAACCGGTTTCAGATCTGCTGACCGCCCTGGCCATAGCGCCTCTGATCAGAATCCTGGGGCTTTCCACTCCACTGATGCACTTCAGCCAGATCACATGGTTTGCAATTGTAAGCGTGCCGATGTTCATCACGGGAATCACCATAGCCCGGCTGCAGGGGTTATCAGCCAAGCAACTTTACCTAACTGCGCCAAAAAAACGATATTTCCCGCTCGAAGCATTGGTAATCGCTATTTGTTTCCCTGTGGGGCTCCTTGAGTACTATTTGCTAAAGCCCAGCCCGCTGGCGGATTTCAGTTTACAGGCCATATTGGCACCATCGTTAATCTTTCTCATCAACACCGGATTCCTGGAGGAATTCATTTTCCGAGGGTTATTGCAACACCACGCTGAGCGGCTTGCCGGATTTCGGGGGATTGTGCTTATCTCCGCTCTTTTCGGGATATTACACATCACGAACCTTGTTTTCTGGGATGCCGTACTGGCAGGAGGAGTAGGGCTGATGTTCGCCCTTGTGGTTAGAAAAACCGGCTCTCTCTGGGGAGTGAGCATGGCTCACGGAGTTGTAAATATCACCCTGTTTCTGATTGCCCCCCACTTGTTTAGCTGGTAACGAACCTTTGCTCCCTCACTTCAGTTTCCCCATCAGCCTGGAGTAGGTTGCATCAAGGGCTTCAGGGATGGTTCTGGCATCGGACATGACCGTCATAAAATTGGCATCCCCCTTCCAGCGGGGCACGATATGAGTGTGAATATGATCCTCGATACCGGCGCCACCCACCCTGCCCAGATTGATCCCTATGTTGAACCCCTCAGGGATCATCTCTTCCCTCAGCATTTCCACACACTGGCTCACCAGCCGAAAATGTTCCAGCAGATCTTCATCATTGAGCGCATCCAGTTTCGCCACATGTTTGTAGGGTGCCACCATCAAATGCCCGGGATTATAGGGATATTTATTCAACAGCACCACATTTTTTTCGCCTCGATAAAGAACCAGGTTTTCCCTGTCTCTATCCTGATTTGGCTTCTCACAGAAAATACATCCTTCGTCTTTATCGCTCAAGATGTATTCGATCCTCCACGGGGCCCACAAGTGCTCCATCCTTACAACTCCTTCCCTCACACTTGAATCCAAGTTTTCTTTCTGAAATCCAATTGTAGCACAAAAAGAAGAGCCGGGGGACGCGTCACTGCAAAAAGGCGTTGCAGTTGGAGTGGTTTTGGGATAAAATGACATTGGTGATGAACTGCTTTATCATCCCTCCGGACAGGGGGAAGGTGATTTGAGGAGAAACAAATGGAAGAAGAGCGCAAACCGGCAGGTATCAGCATAAGCGAACTGGCCAACTGCATTCAGGGTGAGATACTGAATTCACCTGAGAAATCAGGAGAAATAGTAGAAAACTTGATGGTCGGGGCCATGTGCGTTGATCCTGCCCCTCTTTACTTCAATTTGAAACCAGCCAAGGCAGTAATCACCCGTGGGGATCGGGCGGATATACAACTGGGCGCCCTGGAGACATCGACAAAATGCCTGATTCTTACCGGAGGCACCAAACCGTTACCAGATGTTATGCAGCGAGCAGAGGAAGAGGGAGTTCCTATTCTGCTGGTGGAGAAAGATACCCCGGCTACGCTGTCAGAACTGGAAAGAGGGCTGGGCTAGCTTCTTTCCTGAGCATCATGATTAACTAAAAAATGGATGGAGGAATAACCAGGCAGCTATTCCCCCATCACATGTACAGTCAATAGTTGATAATTACCTTATTCGGTCTATTGCTACTTTACCTCGACCGTGGCACCAGCCTCTTCCAGCTTTGCCTTTATTGAAGCTGCCTCGTCCTTGCCCACATTTTCCTTGATATCCTTGGGCGCCCCTTCCACCAGTTCCTTGGCATCCTTCAATCCCAGCCCGGTAACTTCTCGAACCGCCTTTATCACATTGATCTTACTCTCCCCAAAGTTCGTGAGAACAATGGTAAACTCCGTCTGTTCCTCATCTGAACCCGCCTCCTCCGCAGCAGCAGCGGCAGGAGCAGCAGCCACAGCAACAGGTGCCGCTGCACTAACTCCGAATTCCTCTTCCAGTGTCTTCACCAGATCAGCCAGTTCCATGACTGTCATTTGTTTGATAGCTTCGACCATTTCTTCTTTCGTCATTTTATTCTCCTTCTTCCAGTTGTTTTGCTCTAGATTGTAATATCACTGCAAGCCCCTGCAGGTTACCATTCAAAACGGTTACCAATCCACTTATTGGTGACTGGAGCAAACCGACAAACCTGGCGATCAGCTCACCCTTCGGAGGAAGCTTGGCCAGCACAGAAATCTCCTGTACTGTGAGCAACCTGTCACCAAGGAGCCCGCCTTTTATTTGCAGTGTAACCTCTTCTGCGGATTTCTGGTATTCCAGTAAAGTCTTGGGAGTTTGTGCGGCATCATCATAGCCAAACGCTATAGCCGTCGGCCCCTCAAGAAACCGGGAAAGATCAGATTTCCCGACTCTGTCTGCGGCAAAACTCGCCAGGGTGTTCTTGACTACATGATACTCAATCCCCTGCTGGCGAAGTTTGTTTCTCAAATCCGTTATCTGGGCCACTGTAAGTCCACGATAATCAGTGACAACCACGATTCCCGCCCGATTGAGCTTCTCACTAATCCGGTCAACTATTTCTGGTTTCTTCTCTTTCCTAACCATCAGCACCTTCTTTTCTCAGGTTTAGTCCACAAAAAAAGCCCCCGCGCCAGTGCACAAGGGACTCCTGAAAAATCGCCCCGCTACCTGTCTTTAGCAAGTACAAGTAAACAGAGAAAGGTCAGGACCACCTCGGCAGGC
>CAZJQZ010000001.1:21522-74919 GCA_964548045.1 uncultured Dehalococcoidia bacterium
GGCAACATTTAAGCTTTCAAAGCACCTGCTGTCTCCGGCACGACCTGTGAATTATTTTCTACGTTTCGGCTACGCTTGCCTCCGAACAAAAACTCGTCTAGCCCGCTATCGAGCGAATGTCTAATCTGATTCCCGGCCCCATGGAAGTCGTCAGCGAAGCACTGCGAATATACTGTCCCTTGGCACCACCGGGCTTTGCACCAATAATTGCCTCGACTACCGAGGTCAAATTTTCAACAAGCATGTCATCCGAAAAACTGATTTTGCCGATGGGGAGATGGATAAGCGCTGTTCTATCTAGTTTGAACTCAATTCTGCCCGCTCGCACTTCATCTATAACCCTTGGCAAATCCTCGGGATTGGCGATAGTCCCCGATTTCGGATTGGGCATAAGCCCTCGCCGCCCCAGAATCTTGCCCAGTTTCCCGATTTTGGACATCATGTCCGGCGTAGCAACAGCCACATCGAATTCCAGCCACCCACCTTCGATCTGCTTGACAATGTCATCAGCGCCAACATAATCAGCGCCAGCTTCTCTGGCTATCCGTTCGCCTTCGCCCTGAGCAAAAACGAGAACGCGCACTTGCTTGCCCAGCCCATGAGGCAACGGGGCCACCCCACGCACCTGTTGATCCGCATGACGGGGATCAACCCCCATCCGAAAGTGCAGTTCCACAGATTCATCGAATTTAGCAAAAGAGGCTTTTCTGGCCAGTTCCACTGCTTCATGTGGTGAATAGAGTTTTTCCCGATCCACCAATGCGACTGCTTCCTGATATTTCTTACCGTGTTTTGCCATTGTTTTCCTATCCTGTCTACTCGACAACCTCAATTCCCATACTTCTGGCAGTACCCTCAACCGTCCGCATTGCGCCTTCCATATCTATTGCATTGAGATCCTTCATTTTTTTCTTAGCAACTTCTTCGACCTTGTCCCGTGATAGCTTTGAGGCGATGGCTGTCTTTACGTCACCGCTTCCTTTCTCAATGCCAGCAGCTTTCTTCAACAGTTCAGATACCGGCGGTGTTTTAGTGATAAAAGAAAAGGAACGGTCCTCATAAATGGTAATCTCAGCCGGAATAATCGTTCCAGCCTGAGAAGCAGTTCGATCATTATACTCCTTGCAAAATCCCATGATATTTACACCGTGCTGTCCCAGTGATGGACCCACCGGGGGCGCAGGCGTTGCATTGCCAGCAGGGAGTTGAATTATCAGAACCGCCTTGACTTTCTTTTTCTTCGCCATAATCTTAAATTCCTTCAACTTGGGAGAGATCGAGATCGATGGGAGTCTCTCTTCCGAAGAAAGAAACCATTAACCTCACTTTGCCCTTTTCTAAATTAATCTCATCCACTGTCCCGATAAATTCAGCAAATGGGCCGTCTATAATCCGAATATTCTCGCCCTCGGAAAAACCCAGTTTGATCTTGGGAACAGTGGACTTCATCCGGCTCAACATATGCTCGGCCTCTTCCTTTTCCAGAGGAACAGGTCGAGTCCCGGATGCTACAAATCCGGTTACTCCCGGAGTATTGCGCACCACATACCAGCTTTGCTCGTCCAGATCCATCTGAATCAGAATGTAGCCGGGAAGTATCTTCCTCGATACCGTCTTTCGCTCCCCGCCTTTAATCTCAATCTCATCCTCGGTAGGTACTACAACCTGAAATATCTTCTCTTTCATGTCCATGGAATCAATACGCATGTCCAGATTATCCTTCGTACGTTCTTCATATCCTGAATAGGTATGGAGAACGTACCACTGCTTCGCATTTTCTTCCATGTTATCTTAATCGAGAAGAATGATATCCACCAGTTCGGCAAATACAGTATCGATTCCCCAGAGAATAAGCGACATTATCACTGTCACAACCAGAACAATACCACTCAACCGAGTAGCCTCCTGCCTCGATGGCCATGCAACCTTTTTGAGCTCACCAACAACACCTTTAACAAGGCCAACACCGGGTATACGCCTTTTCCCTTCAACCTGCGCCTTCAATACCCAATCCCCCTATTTAACCTCGCGGTGTAGAACGTGGGCACGGCAACGGGGACAATACTTGGCAAGTTCAATCCTGCCAGGGTCGTTCCTTTTGTTCTTGGTTGTAGTATAAGTTCTCTCCTTGCACTGCGTGCAAGCAAGATGAATTACAATACGAGCCTCACCTTTCTTAGCCATTTAACCTTTCCAAATATCAAAAATCCTTTTATTCACTGACTTTGGTAATCACACCAGATCCAACCGTTCTGCCGCCTTCCCTAATTGCAAAGCGCACGCCTTCTTCCAACGCTACCGGGGTTATCAGTTTGACATTCATTTGAACATTGTCACCGGGAAGCGCCATCTCAACACCACTGGGAAGATGGAGTTCACCGGTAATATCCATCGTCCGGATATAAAATTGAGGTTTATATCCGGTGAAGAACGGGGTATGCCGCCCGCCTTCTTCTTTCGTTAAGACATACACCTCAGATACAAACTCGGTATGAGGTTTGATTGAACCGGGTTTTGCCAGCACCATACCTCTCTCGACATCATCCCGCTCAATTCCACGGAGCAGAAGCCCCACGGCATCACCCGGTAAACCTTCCTCCAGGTTTTTATGAAACATCTCAACACCGGTGCATACCGTTTTGCGGGTATCTCCCAACCCTACTATTTCTACGTCCTCACCTACCTTAACTTTACCTCTCTCTATTCTTCCGGTAACAACAGTCCCCCGGCCCTTGATGCTAAAAACATCCTCAACCGGCATAAGGAAAGGTTTATCGATGGGACGCTCAGGCATGGGAATATAGCTATCAACCTGATCCATCAACTCCAGAACAGGACCACACCACTGGCATTCCCGTTTGCCACAACCACATTCAAGAGCCTTGAGCGCGCTCAAGCGAACGATGGGGGTCTCTTCACCAGGGAAGTTATAATATGGCAATATATCTTCCCTGAGTTCCATCTCGGTTACTTCAAGCAACTCTTCGTCATCTACCATGTCAATTTTGTTCAGAGCGACTATAATCGATGGGACTTCCACCTGACGAGCCAAGAGGAGGTGCTCACGCGTCTGAGGCATTGCGCCATCTTCCGCCGCAATCACCAGTATGGCTCCATCCATCTGGGCAGCACCGGTAATCATGTTCTTGATATAGTCCGCATGTCCGGGACAATCCACATGAGCATAATGGCGTTTTTCAGTTTCATACTCAATATGCGCAATTGCAATGGTCAAGCCCCTGGCTTTTTCCTCCGGAGCATTATCGATGCTGTCATAGGCTCGGAACTTAATGTTTGGATTATTGGCAGCCAAACATCTGGTTATTGCCGCCGTGAGTGTTGTTTTGCCGTGATCAACATGCCCGATAGTGCCCACATTGAGATGCGGTTTGCTGCGATCGAAAGTTTCTTTAGCCATATTTCCTCCTTAAAATCCTTTCTCATACTAATGGAGCCCACAGCCAGGATTGAACTGGCGACCCCGTTCTTACCAAGAACGTGCTCTACCACTGAGCTATGTGGGCGAGTGGTGGAGGGGGCAGGATTCGAACCTGCGTAGCCGTCTGGCGGCAGATTTACAGTCTGCTGGTATTAACCGCTCACCCACCCCTCCAGGGAGAGCCCGAGAGGGGACTCGAACCCACTAACCTGCCGATTACAAGTCGGCTGCGCTGCCATTGCGCCACTCGGGCGCCACATTTACTCCACGAGGAAGTAGTATAAACTGAGTGCACCGGAAAGTCAAGAAACTCAACAATACCTCACACTCCCAACAAAAATATTTCCCCGGGCCTTACAACCAGGGGAAATTACCTGAACGTACCGACGTCTTACTGTTCTCGGCCGAGGGGGAAACCAAATCGCCCCTCATTGTTTAATAGTAGCAAAATCACAGCAGATGCGCAACATCAAAATGGGGACCAAATCCAACAAATTACCCTATTCGAATCGACGTACCTCAAACTTAAACAGTTGGGCAGGTTCATCAAGCGAAATGCCTGCTTTACTGCGAGCGATCTCTATTTGTTGAGCTACGCTGTCAACACCGGGAAGATCGGGGAGAAGAATCCCTTTTTTGGGCCCGTATACAACCAGCACTCCGTATTTTCGGGGATCCAGTTCAGATTCATCCCGAACCGGTTTTGGTGTGGTCAAAATATCAACTTTATAAGTCAACTCCGGAAGCTCATCCTCAGATACCGGGCCTGGATCAGGAAAAAAACGATAGTCGCGGGAAGCCGAGGCTACAGCATTGCGGATAATTTCCTGAGCCACATTTGGTTGAGTAGGTTCAAAAGTGCCGATACAGCCCCGAAGCTCTCCATGCTTATGAATAGAAACAAATACTCCTGACCGTTCCTTCATCTCCGGCGTCAGGTTCACAGGCCGTGGAGTTTCCTTATCCCGAACAAACATTTCCACCGTTTCTTTGGCCAGTTTTACAATCGGATGCAAATTGCTCTCTTCCATCATTTTATAATTACCCCCGCATAACCAACCACGCTGCGGTAATCGCCCGTAACATCCCCGCTGGTTTGATATCGAACCAGTTCCGCCTCCTTTGCACCAAGTTTTTTGGCCGCAGAGATCAGGCAAACCACCGGCCCATATCCACACATCGTTATATTATACTCTTTGATTCGCTTTAACAGTTCGTATTCATCCAAATCAAGAATTGCCTCGATAGCCTTCATATCCTTTGTTTTGGCAGTATCGTGCGGCTCATAATGGGTCATGTCACTACTGGCCACAATCACTACTCCCCGATTTAAATTCTTAATAGCTTCAGCAACACTCCTGCCTATCTCTTTATAAATCTCACCACCGGCATTAGCAAGCACAACAGGCACAATCCTAAAATCATCACCTAAATACTGTAAAAAAGGCAATTGAACCTCAACGGAATGTTCGTATCCGTGCGCTCCCGGGTCCTCTTCAAGATATTCGGATGCAAGCAAAATTCGCTTCCCTAATTCGGAATCGATCTCCACTTCTCCCAGAGGTGTCTCCCAGGCACCATCGGTCATGATGCTGAAAGGAGCCCCCATTCCCGTATGATTAGGCCCCAGAATCACAAAAGTGGCCGCGAATTCTATCTTCGAAAACGTCGCCCCGGCCACCGGCCCCGAAAAGGGATACCCGGCATGAGGAGAGATCAGGCCAATCACCTTCTCTCCGGAAATATCCGGGTCAACCATTCTCTCGATATCAGCCCGAAGCGCGCTGGCTGTCCCCGGATAAAAACGTCCTGCTACCGCCGGCTTTCTGACCATCACAACCTCCTCTCTACCGTCTGAAATTGAGTTCCGCTCCACAGAATCCGCATTTGGAACCATCGAGAGCAACCATTTTCGTGCGATAGCCCATCCGCTCTACCACCACTTTGCCACAGGAATAACAAACTGTGTTTTCGCCCGAATGTCCCGGCACATTGCCTACGTAGATGAAACGCAACCCCTCCTCCGCACCAATCTCACCGGCAAGTTGCAGAGTTTCCACCGGAGTGGACGGCACATCCATCATCTTGTACATGGGATGAAAGCGGCTGACATGCCAGGGCGTATCCACCCCCAATTCACCGGCAACGAACCGGGCAGCATCCCTCAACTCACCGGGATCATCGTTGATGCCTGGAATAACCAGAGTGGTCACTTCCAGAAAAATACCCAGTTGCTTTATCTGCTTCAGATTATCCAGAACCGGCTGCAACCTGGCGCCGACGTATTTTTTGTATGTTTCATCACGAAACGCCTTAAGATCAACATTGATCGCATCCAGATAGGGATAGAAGGCTTGCAACATCGCCGGACTCATATAGCCATTACTGACGTAGACATTGGCCAGGCCCGCTTCATGAGCCAGCCGGGCAGTCTCATAAGTGTATTCAAAGAAAACAGTAGGTTCGGTATAGGTATAAGCAATACTCCGGCAACCGGTTTGCTTAGCATCAGCAACGATATCTTCCGGACTGGCTTCTTTCCCCATGATCATATCCTGCTCACGGGGCATCTGGGAAATATCAAAGTTCTGGCACCAGTCACAGCGGAAGTTACATCCGGGAGTAGCAACGGAATAGGAAGCAGTACCGGGATAAAAATGGAACAGGGGTTTCTTCTCGATGGGGTCTACATTCCGGGCGATGGTGCGTCCGTAAACGAGCGTGTAGAGCGTCCCGCCACGATTTTCGCGAACATGGCAAATTCCCTTTTTCCCATCAGAAATGGCGCAATGGTGCGAACATAACTCACAGCGCACTACGCCATCGGGCAACCTCTCGTAGAGCATAGCTTCGCGCATGTGAGCTTTCTCCCACCGGGCAGATTCAGGGGCGGCACTCATCCAAAGTTATATCAGCAAATCCGGTTATGTCTTGCCCTGAGCCATTTGCAATTGTTTCCCCTCGGTCTTGATGGACGGGGCAACAATCATCTCGATCTGACGATATTCCTGAAGGTCGTGGGCACCGCAGACCCCCATGCTGGTTCGTAGAGCGCCAACCAGATTCTGTGTGCCATTGGTGACCCTGGCAGGACCTAACAGAGTCTGCTCCAAAGAGCAAGTCTGTTGCACCTTCACCCGAACACCCCTGGGCAACCCCGCATGGGGAGTTGCCATCCCCCAGTGGCTTCCTCTTCCGGGAGCCTCGTTGGTCTGCACCATGATCGATCCCAGCATTACAGCATCAGCGCCACAGGCAAATGATTTACAGACATCTCCGCCAGCACGAATGCCTCCGTCGGTAATTATGGGAACATAATTGCCGGTATCACGGAAATAATCGTCTCTGGCAGCGGCACAGTCCATCGTTGCTGTTGCCTGAGGGACTCCCACACCCAGGACCTCCCTTGAAGTACAGGCTGCCCCCGGGCCTATTCCGATCAGTAATGCACTTATGCCGGTCTCCATCAATGCGCGGGCCGCACTGTATGTAACACAGTTACCAACTATGATAGGAACCGAAACCCACTCACGAAGCTCGGAGAAAACGAGTCCTCGTTCACTTTTGGAAATATGCCTGGCGCTGGTAACGGTTGCCTGAACTACCAGAACATCCATTCCTGCTTCTTCAGCAATCGGATACAAACTTTTGGTGAGCGCAGGAGTCAAAGATACAGCAGCAACTCCTCCGCCATCCTTGATCGCCCTGATTCGATCTCCCACCAAATTTTCCTTGATCGGTTCAGAATAGAGTTTTTGCATCAAAGGAGTAACTTCATCATCGGAAGCAGCAGCTATTGCGGCCAAATGCTCATCTGCGTTCTCATAGCGGGTCTGTAAACCTTCGAGATTAAGGATTGCAAGTCCGCCTAATTTACTCATCTTGATGGCGAAATTGACATCCACCACAGCATCCATAGCGGATGCCAGAATGGGGATATCAAAATGCAGATCACCCAGAGTAAACCCGATATCAGTCTGATCGGGATTTACAGTAACATTCCCAGGAACAAGGGCTACATCCTCGAATCCGTAGGCATGGCGCAATGTTCGACGTTCCTGGCTCAAAATACACCTCTTTCTCTTTTATTATCTATGATTATAGGGGACTATAACAAAGCCTGCAATCCAAGTCAATCCGCTATTCAACCGGAGTAAGCCTGACATCACCCCACACGCCCATTTTATCGCCTTTGATAATCACCACTCCTTTCACATGGTCGACCCGTCGAACGAACTCAATCCCCTTTTCGATATCCTCAACTCTATCCACCAGATTGCCGACAGCAGTTGCCACAGTATCCGCGAGAGCAGCCGAAGAAGCAATCACGATAACGGCATCAGCTTTGCCCAAACTGAGAGAATGCCCCACTGTACCTGATGAAGTGCAAATTCCCAGCGGTGTTTCTTTCGGTTCTATCTCAAGCGCAATTTTACCAGTAAGCGGAGAAACCCCGGCATAGATGCCAACCAGCCGTTTTTTGCCGGTTTTCAGGAATATGTCCCCACCATTTTCAACGATCACTTCCGTTGAAAAAACGAGGAGTTCTTTGCCGACTGCTTCTGCGATGGCACCAGCCACCGCTGCCATCGGGCCAAGTGAAACCGCTTCAGCAGCCCGGGACATCTCCTTCACAATCAAAGGGGCATCATTTTGAACAGGGAACGGTTGCAGGGTGGTGCGGAACGCCGGATACCGCTCAATATATCTTTCAATGGCATCCCGGTACTTCTCGACCGCTTTGAGCGCCTTCCGACTCAGATTTCTGCGGGCACGGATGCGCAGATCGGTTTCCCTGACAGCCACATCAAAGGAAACAAGGTCAGTATCCTTGACCCAGTGACGATAAGTTCTCGGCTGATACATGGCGGATTTACCCCGCTGTAAGACAGAAGACGGCAGAGGATTCAGTTGACAGGTGAATATCGGCAAGGCCTACAATCTAAAACCGTATCTCCATCGCCCGTGGCGGACAGGCAGGCACACAGATACCGCAGGCCAGGCATTTGTCCTCATTGAAATCCACCCGCCTGGTTTCAGGATCAATCGTGAGCGCACCCGCAGGACAAATCGTCACACACGCCCCACAATGTGTACACCTTGCTTCATTGCGGGTCACATCCTGACTTAATGGCTGGATTTGCACACCCGTTTCCGTCAGATATGCTGTGCCTTTGCTATAGTCTTTGGCCTTACCGCTCAACTCCACCACCAACAGCCCTTCCTCTTTCGGCGTGACGGATGCCTTCAGGATGTTGAAATCGATATTGAACTCCCTGGCCAGCCGACACAAAATCGGCTGGTCCACCAGAGAGCGGGGAAAATGCAAAACTATTCTCTTGGTTACCGGCACACTAATACCTCTTTAACTCTGATTCCTCAAAAACAATCCGAAGTTGAACTATACAGAGACTACTTCCTTGACTTCAGGTATACTCTCCTTCAGCACCCTCTCGATCCCCATCTTCAGTGTCATTGTGGACATTGGGCAGCCGTCGCAAGCGCCGGTGAGTTTCAAGCTGACCACACCATCGACAACACTGATCAAATCAACTCCTCCGCCATCCGCCTGCAGAGCAGGTCTTATTTCGTTCAACACTTTCTCAACTTGCTCTTTCATGGTTCAACCTCCATTTTGTTCGATGGGCCTTTCTTTAAGTGATTTGAACTCTATTCCCGCTTCAACACCCGGCACCGGAGCCACCGGCTCAGTAAGCAGGAATTCTCCTTTTTGAATCCACTCCTTTAAAGTGTTGGCTATCTCCATTGCCTTGTAGTAGCTCGAAAGGGAAGCGGTGGGAGTTTCTTTACCGGATATCTGTATTTTGCCACTTTTCAGTTCGGCATAGCTCACTTCGCCCAGTATATCCGGTTTGCACTGCGGAAATGACTCCGAATAATCCACTATAGGAGCAAGAATTTCCTCATCTTTCACCGCCGCATAACTCAATGTCTCCTCGGAAAGGATCGGAATAGGAACCCCGATTCCTACAGTCAGGGTAGCACCATAGCCAAGCATACTGGTACCTACCAGCCAGCCCGGCTTCATTTGCTTGAGATTACCAATCACCGCAATCGTTCCGGCAGGCCTCGTGGGCACTCCGTTTTCACCTCTGGGAACATCGGGGTGATGCTGGGTGCCATGCCAGGCAACATAACCTACCCCGCCACCAAGGAATATCTTCGTTCCAATTCCGATGGTCTTGTAGTGTGGATCATTGAGCAACGGCGAAAGCTGTCCGGAAGTGGAGTAATTGGCATTGGCGCAATTCGGCTTGAGCACTCCCATATAGGTATAAATTGTCTTGTCCGAGAGGTTTACAGCCACGTTGTAATTCTGATAGGCATTACGCATATTGAAAAGGGTGGCTTCATTCATATCCTCGAGGCGAACAAGGGTCTCGATCTTCTTCCGGGGATAACAGTCTGTGCCATAGGCAGCCACCGCCAGCCTGACATCGTTGCCTGCCAGCAAGTCCTCGATGACATGGCCGCCCCCGTAATCGAAATGGCCGGGGGGAACCTTGTTACGGGGATCATCATCGGGAAGAGCAGTTGCCCCGAGGAAAACATCCACTGCAGCAATCCCGGTGTAAACGGGCACATCGTTCAAGGTAGCTCTACTGCCACCGATCTTTATGCGCGGAGCTGTGTGTCCCAGATTTAAGAAAGCCCCCGAGGAACACATCGGCCCGAACGTTCCGGTGGTCACCACATCGATTTCTTTGGCCGCTTTCTCAACACCCTTTTCCTCGACAATGCCAATGACCTCCTCGGCATTCACCACCACTGCCTGGCCTTTGTGGATTTTCTCGTTGATTTCATTAATCGTTTTGTTCATGGACGCAAACCCTACTTATACTATCAATTCCAGTATATGTCAATGAATATGGTTTTGTAAAATGGCAAGAGATGTTTTAGGTTCACGATCGCGCTTTCTTCTGAAGCTCATAAAGCCGGGTAATGGCTTCCAGAGGGGTCATGGAATCGATTTCCATGTTTTGCAGTTCCTCCACCACCGGAGGAGTCGAACCGAAAAGCGGAATCTGTGATGAGGCGGGTATTTCCTTTTTTCGTTGACGGTGTTTTCCCTTCTCACCGGTTCCGTTTTCCAACCCTTCCAGAATCTCCTCAGCGCGGTGAACCACCGACCGGGGCAATCCGGCCAGTTGAGCCACATGAATACCATAACTTCGATCGGCTCCGCCGGGAACGATTTTGCGCAGAAAAACGACTTTGCCTCCCTCTTCCGTCACCGCCACGTTACAGTTCTCTACTCTCGGCAGCAGGCCGGCCAGTTCCACCAGTTCATGATAGTGGGTAGCAAACAGCGTTTTGGCGCCAAGCTGCGGATTGTTGTGAATGTACTCAGCCACCGCATGTGCAATTGAAAGTCCGTCGTAAGTGCTCGTTCCCCGGCCAATCTCATCAAGAATAATGAGCGATTTCGGGGTGGCGTTATTCAGGATGTTGGCCGTCTCGGTCATCTCAATCATGAAGGTAGAACGACCGGTGGCCAGGTCATCCATCAATCCCACCCTCGTGAAAATGCGGTCCACTAATCCAATGGTTGCCGATTCGGCGGGCACGAACGATCCGATCTGGGCCATCAACACGATGAGTGCCACCTGCCGCAAATAGGTCGATTTCCCGGCCATGTTGGGCCCGGTCAAAATAATAACCTGAGATTCACCATTGGAAAGATAAGTTTCGTTGGGCACAAATCCGCCTTCGGTCAGAACCTGTTCAACCACCGGATGGCGCCCGCCGGTTATCCGAATTGAATCATCGGTAGTCAACTCCGGCCTAACATAGCTGTAGCGAACCGCCACCTCAGCAAAGGCAGCCAAGATATCGATCCGGGCAATGGCTTGAGCAGTCATCAGTATTCGCTCACCCCATCCGCTAATCTGCTGGCACACCTGCCGAAACAGCGTGTTCTCCAATTCCGAGATACGCTCATCGGCATTGAGAATCAGTGATTCGTACTCTTTCAACTCCGGAGTGAAAAAACGCTCCGCTCCGACAAGTGTCTGCTTGCGGATGAAATCTTCGGGGACCTTGTCTAAATGCGCGCTGGTAACCTCGATATAGTATCCGAAGACCTTGTTGTACCCAACTTTGAGCGATTTGATCCCGGTCCGCTCTTTTTCCCTGCTTTCCAAGTCTGCCAGATACTGTTTGGCATTTCGTGAGGCCGATCGAATCTGGTCCAGTTCCGGCGAGAACCCCGGTTTGATCAGTTCACCGTAAGCGGATGCTTCATCAACGATAGCCTGCGAGATCAAATCCACTACTTGTGGACATGGCTTCAATTCAGCAGAAAGCCATCCAAGAGGGGATGATTCATCATCTATCACCGCTTTTATCTGCGGAACCGCCTCAAGTCCGTGACGCAGGGAGACAATCTCCCGGGCGATGGCAATTCCTGATCTCACCCGATTGATCAGCCGTTCCATATCGGCCAGCTTGCTCAAGCTGTTGATGAGATCGATTCTGCGGGCAGTGTTCTCCACCAGCCAAGCCACCGCTTCCTGCCGTCGGTTAATGGAATCGATATCGAGCAGGGGCTGGCCAAGCCATTTTTTAATCAGCCGCCCGCCCATCGGGGTTTTGGTGAGGTCGATCACCCAGAGTAACGAACTTGAGCCGGTTCCCATATGTCCCGAGCGAAACAGTTCCAGGTTGCGACGGGTCTGGGTATCGAGAACCATAAAGGCTTCGACAGAATAGGTGGAAAGCTTCGGCAATTGACCCAGCGCTCCTTTTTGAGTCTCTTCGAGATAGTGGATTATCGCCCCGGCCGCCCTGATAGCCAGCGGCAAACCGGCACAACCGTAACCTTCCAGTGAAGCCACTCCGAAGTGTTCGGTCAGTTTCCGCTGCGCGGTCTCCTCTGCAAACCAGCGATCATCCAGTGTGGTAGGAGGCAGAGGTAACTGAGATAAATCATGTTCTTTTGGAACGAGTATCTCTGAAGGGTTCAATCGCTCAAGCTCGGCGACGGCACGATCGGCACTGATCTGGGTAGTGGCGAATTCGCTTGTGGTTATGTCAACATAAGCAATGCCTGCTTTTTCGCCATCGGAAACCACCGCAGCCAGGTAGTTGTTGGAAGTGCTCTCCAGCAGATTCGTTTCAACAACGGTTCCCGGAGTGACGACTCGAACCACATCCCGTTCTACCAGCCCCTTGCTGGTTTTGGGGTCGCCGGTCTGCTCGCAAATGGCGACTTTGTGCCCGGCGGTGATCAGTTTGGCCAAGTACCCTTCGAGAGCATGGTGGGGAATTCCGGCCATGGGGAACCGCTGCCCCTTGCCCATAGAACGTGAGGTAAGCACGATCTGCAATTCACGGGCCACTATCTCGGCATCGTCTTCGAACGTCTCGTAAAAATCGCCGAGTCGGAAGAAAACGATAGTCTCAGGATATTGCTCTTTAATCCTGAGATACTGGCGTCGGATGGGAGTCAAACCTTTGGTCATCGAGGCTTATTTTACTAAACTCGGGAGGGGAATCCAAGACAACGAAAGGGGCGCGATGAATCGCGCCCCTTTAAAAACCAGTGAATTCAGGCCTTTTTGCCTGTTTGTCAGAATTAACTCTTCCCTGTTATTACTCAAATTCTAGGGCAATATCCTGATCGCCAGTATCCGGCTCATCCCCTGATTCATTTTCAGGTTCACTCTCTTCCGGCGATACCTCCAGTTCCGATTCTATCATCTGCTCAAACACTGATTCCGATTCCTCTGTCATTCCCTCCTGCTCGAACATTTCTTCAGCCGAGTTCAGTTCCATAAGTTGATCCTCAGCAGATAGTTCAACCTGCAAAAGCTTCTCATGGTCCAGAGAAATCTCGCTACGCGCCGGAATAAGTTTGCCTATAATCACATTTTCTTTCAGTCCGGCCAGAGTATCCGTACTCCCACTCACAGCAGCCTCTGTCAGTACTCTGGTTGTTTCCTGGAAGGAAGCAGCGGCCAGGAAGCTGGGGGTGCTCAGCGAAGCTCTGGTAATCCCCAGCAGCACCGGATGTGCTGCAGCAGGCTCACCGCCTTCAGCCAGCACCTTGGCATTGCTAGCCTCAAATTCGAATTTATCCATTAGTTCGCCGGGAAGTATGCCGGTATCACCTGAGGCATCAACCCGCACCCGCCGCAGCATCTGGGCAACAATGATTTCGATGTGCTTATCGTGAATATTCACGCCCTGAGCCCGATACACTTTCTGCACTGCATCCACCAGATACTGCTGTATCGCCTCTGTGCCTTTGATCCGCAAGACATCCTGAGGATTGAGCGGGCCTTCGGTGATCTGGTCCCCGGCCATTATGGTATCACCACTCCTCGCCGAGAATCGTACTGCCGGGGAACTCAGGCTCTCCCATTCTTCCACGTCGTCATATATTATATTTATCTGTTTATCACCAACCTCAACAATACCCTTGGCCCCGGACAGAAGCGGCAATGCAGTCAGGTTTTCGGAACCCTCTTCCGCTGCTGCTGATTCAGGGGGAACAGCCAATACCTGTTCCCTGTCCACCCAATCGCCATCACTAACCGTTACTTCATATCCCGGAGGCAGCGCGTGTGACTCACGGCGAGCCTCAACATTGGTTACTTTTAACCTCCAGCCATCCCCCGTATCCGTGATCTCCACTACTCCATCGATCTCAGAAATGACTGCCTGGCCTTTGGGATTCCTGGCCTCCAGCAGTTCTTCGACTCTGGGAAGACCTCCGGTAATATCCAGCCCGGCTACGCCACCAGTGTGGAAAGTACGCATGGTAAGCTGGGTTCCCGGCTCCCCGATGCTCTGAGCTGCAATAATGCCAGTTGCCACATTCATTTTCACCAGATTTCCCTTGGCAAGATCTGTGCCATAGCAATACTGACAAATCCCATCCCGCGACCGGCAGGTCAATGGAGAGCGAACACAAACATGCGTGACGCCGGCAGCCACAATTTGAGCAGCTTTTTCCTCATCGATCTCCTCATTGCGATCCACTATAATCTCGCCTGTTTCCGGATGAGCGATCGGACGGGCCGCAAGCCGCCATATAATTCTATCGGCAAACGGAGGTAACAAACCTTTGTCAAATGTCTCTGAAACCCAGAGGCCATCCTCCATACCGCAATCAACTTCTGAGACGATTACTGACTGGGCCACGTCGATAAGCCTTCTGGTCAGATAACCACTATCGGAGGTACGAAGCGCAGTATCAGCCAAGCCCTTTCTGGCGCCATGCGTAGAGATGAAATATTCCAGAATTGAAAGCCCTTCCCTGAAATTGGCTTTGATGGGCAATTCAATGATTTTACCGGAAGGATCACTCATCAGGCCACGCATTCCGGCCATCTGCCTGATTTGCCCCATGTTACCTCGAGCTCCAGAATAGGCCATCATGTGGATGGCCCCATGCGGATCGAGAGAGCTCTCCAAACTCCTGGTCAAATCGGTAGTAGCTGTAGTCCAGGTCTTCACTACACTCTGATAACGTTCCTCTTCGGTGATAAGACCTTCCATGTACTGGTTTTCAGTCATGGCAACAGCTGTATCTCCCTTGCCTATAATTGTGGCCTTATCCTCCGGAATCTCCAAATCACTGACAGCCATCGTTAAGCCCGATTTGGTAGAATATGTAAACCCAAGATGCTTGATCTTATCCAGCATGTCAGCCGTAATATCATTCCCTAAATCGCGAATGCATTCGGTCGTGAGCCGCTTGAGTTTTTTCTTATCGATCAACTCATTCCGAAAGCCAAGACCATCGGGTAATGCCTCGTTGAAAATAACACGCCCTACAGTTGTTTTTAGATGTTCTCCCTTGTTATCCCGAACCTGAATTTCGGCACCAAGTTCGATAACGTCCTGATCATACGCCAGTCTGGCATCATCGTAATCGGCGAAGGTCATGCCCTCGCCTTTTGCCCCCGACGTTATTATGGTCATGTAATAACAACCAAGAACCATCTCCATAGTGGGGGCAACAACCGGATCCCCTGAACTCGGCGAGAGCATATTGCGATTGCTGAGCATTATTTCCTTAGCTTCACAAACCGCCGCCCTGGAAAGAGGAATATGCACCGCCATCTGGTCTCCGTCAAAGTCAGCATTGAAAGCGCCGCAAACAAGCGGATGGAGCTGGATAGCGCTGCCATCCACCAGAACAGGCATAAAAGCTTGCAGGCCAAGTCGGTGCAGAGTCGGAGCCCGATTCAACAGAATCGGATGATCGACCACGACCTCTTCCAGAATATCCCAGACCCCCTCTTTCCCCTGCTCCACCGCTCTCTTCGCATTCCGGACATTATGAGCCATACCTCTGGCTATCAGCCGGCGCATAACAAACGGTTTGAACAGCTCCAGAGCCATGCGCTTGGGCAGCCCGCACTGAGACATGTGGAGGTTTGGACCAGCGACAATAACCGACCGGCCACTATAGTCCACCCGCTTACCCAGCAGATTCTGGCGGAAATGGCCCTGTTTGCCTCTCAACATATCTGAAAGTGATTTGAGTTTGTGCCCGCTGCTGGTCGTCACCGCCCGGCCACGCCGGCCATTATCAATGAGTGAATCCACGGCTTCCTGGAGCATGCGTTGCTCATTGCGGATGATGACCTGCGGCGTGCCCATATCCTTGAGCCGCTTGAGCCGATTGTTGCGATTTATTACTCTGCGATAGAGATCGTTGAGATCGCTGGTAGCAAATCGGCCCCCGTCAAGCTGAACCATCGGGCGGAGTTCAGGCGGGATGACGGGAAGCACTGTCATTATCATCCATTCCGGCTTCGTTCCCTGCCTCAAAAACGCCTTGACAACCCGCAGCCGCTTGATAACCTTCTTTCGATTCTGACCGGAACTGGCCACGGCTTCCTCGTAAAGCTCATCCCGGAGTTTTTTCATGTCCAGAGTATGGAGAACATCAAGGACTGCCTCGGCTCCCGTCTTGGCCTCAAGAATAGCTCCCCATTTAAACGACATCTCCCGATACTCGCTGACCCCAAGAAGGTTCAAAGGCTGGATATTCTCCAGTTCCTCAATTTGGGAGAGAATCTCTTCCTTACGCAGCTTCACCTCTTCTGCATCCGCTTCAACCTCTTCCGCCTCAACTGAGTCCTGTTCCTCTTTAGTTTCCTCATCAGACGATTCCTGATTTTCAGGCTCCATTTCTTCCAGTTCATCCTTGAGCTTATCGATGATCCCTGTTCGGGCTTTCTCGTCTACTTTGGTGATGAGGAATTTGGCAAAATAGAGTACCTGCTCCAGCTTCCGAGGAGATAAGTCCAGAAGAAGACCCAACCGACTGGGAGTAACCTTAAAAAACCAGATATGAGCCACTGGCGCAGCAAGCTGGATATGCCCCATTCGTTCCCGGCGCACCTGGGAATGGGCAACTTCAACACCGCACTTATCGCAAATAACACCTTTGTACCTGATTTTTTTGTATTTGCCGCAGTAGCATTCATAATCCTTGGTCGGCCCAAAAATACGCTCGCAGAAGAGTCCATCCCTTTCCGGTTTCAGGGTGCGATAGTTGATGGTCTCCGGCTTAGTTACCTCACCATAAGACCATCCCTTTACCTGCTCCGGGGAGGCAAGGGAAATACGAATGCTCCCAAAATCATTGAGATCCAACATTATCAGTTCTCCTCAATCTCTATACCAGAAAGATTTATACCTAATCTCGGGACCTCTTCAGAGAGGCCTTTCAGCCTTAATATCTCTTCTTCGTCATGACCAAGCACCTCAATTGCCAGCCCCAGACTTTGCAATTCCTTAACCAGCACCTTGAACGATTCCGGGACCCCTAAACTCAATATGTCTTCGCCCTTGACGATCGCGCCATAAGTCTTAACCCGTCCCACCACATCATCTGACTTGATAGTGAGCATCTCCTGGAGATTGTATGCGGCACCATAGGCTTCCAGTGCCCAGACTTCCATTTCGCCAAATCGCTGTCCCCCGAACTGGGCTTTACCCCCCAGAGGCTGCTGGGTTACCAGCGAGTAAGGGCCCGTGGAGCGCGCGTGAATCTTGTCCTCGACCAGATGGCTAAGCTTCATGATGTACATGCTTCCAACAGTTACGGGTTCATCAAACGGTTCCCCGGTACGTCCGTCATACAGTGTCAATTTACCTGAGATTGGGGAAGGCAACCCCTTATCTCTTTCAAGTCTTTTCGCAAGTCGTTTGAGCTCTTCATCATCCATATCAGACACGCCGGTTACACCCTGCTCTTCCAACCAGTATCTCAAACAAGTTCGTCTGGCTTCCCCCGTTCCATCTTCTGCAAAGACTCTCTCAGCATCAAACCCTTTTTCAGAAAGCCAGCGTTTGGCCTTTTCTATCCGTTCCTGCCCGCTGCCAGGCTGCTCTAAATCCTCGGCCGCAATCCGCCGAACAAGCCATGCCAGGGCCAGAACTTCCTCGATAGCATCCTCATCCGCTCCATTGAAAACCGGGGTTACCACCTTGAAACCGAGATCATGGGCCGCCAGACCGAGATGCGTTTCCAGAAGCTGCCCGATATTCATTCGGGAGGGAACTCCGAGCGGGCTGAGGATCACATCCACAGGCCGGCCATCAGCAAGATAAGGCATGTCTTCAACCGGGAGTATTTTGGAAATTACACCTTTGTTTCCATGTCGACCCGCCAGCTTATCACCTTCTGAAATTTTTCGTTTTTTAGCCACAAATATCCGCACCATCTTGTTAACGCCAGCATCCAGACGGTCACCATTTTCCCGGGAAAAAATATCGATGTTTATCACCTTGCCGGACTCGCCGTGAGGCATCCGAAGCGCAGTATCCTTCACGTCTCGTGCCTTCTCGCCAAAAATAGCCCGGAGGAGTTTCTCTTCCGCTGTCAATACCCTCTCACCTTTTGGAGTAACCTTGCCAACAAGGATATCACCGGATGCAACCTCGGCCCCTACCCGAATAATCCCGTCCTCATCAAGGTTACGCAAACTGGGTTCACCAACATTGGGAATATCCCTTGTGATCTCCTCCGGCCCCAGCTTTGTATCCCGTGATTCCGTTTCATATTTTTCAATATGGATTGAGGTAAATTTGTCATCCTGAACCAGCTTATCTGAAATAACTATAGCGTCTTCATAGTTATAACCTTCCCATGACATAAACGCACACAGGACATTCTGACCCAGTGCCAGTTCCCCTCCATCCGTAGCTGAACCATCGGCTAAAACATCTCCACTCTCCACCCGCTCGCCTTTGGTAACCCTCGGGTGCTGGGTGATACAGGTACCCTGATTGCTCCTGATAAATTTCCTGAGATCATAAATATATTCCTTGCCATCATCACCCTTGAGTATGATATGGGCGGCAGTGGACGATGTTATCAGGCCATCAACGGGGGCAATGACCACCTGCCCGATATCCCTGGCCACTTCACGTTCCATCCCGGTCCCAATGACAGGAGATTCAGCCCCAAATAGAGGAACCGCCTGACGCTGCATATTTGAACCCATCAACGCCCTGTTGGCATCATCGTGTTCCAGAAATGGTATAAGCCCGGTACTGGCGCTCACTATCTGACCGGTGGATACATCCTTTAAATCAATATCCTCGGGATTCTCCATCGTAATTTTTTCGCCATATCTGCATTCAACTTTGCTATCGATAAACTGATCATTTTTGTCCAGTTCAGCATTAGCCTGAGCAATTACGTTCTTATCTTCTTCATCTGCCGGCATGTACACCATTTCCATGGACACGTAAGGAATTACCTTGACAGTGCACGGCGACATATTGGCAAGCTTTTGAGCTGCCTTTTTATCGATTACCAAATCTTTAGCTATTACAACTTTGCCCGTATCATCCAGTACCGGTTCCCGTACAGTTCTGTTAAGAAGATCGGGGGAATCATTGGCCAGTTCCTTTATCACCAGACGGTACGGGGTTTCGATAAAACCATACTCATTCACTCTGGCATAGGTAGCCAGAGAAGTGATCAGCCCAATGTTACGGCCTTCGGGGGTTTCTATAGGACAAATTCTTCCATAGTGAGAATGATGAACATCGCGAACCTCAAAGCCAGCCCGATCACGGGAAAACCCTCCCGGCCCGAGAGCGGAAAGCCGCCGTTTGTGGGTCAGTTCCGATAAAGGATTGGTCTGATCCATGAACTGGGATAAACGAGAACTGCCGAAGAACTCCCTGATTGCAGCGGTCACCGCCCGGTTATTGACCAGAGTACTTGGTGTGGCAGAATTTGGATCAAGGAGACTCATTCGTTCCCTGATCGTTCTTTCCATGCGCAGCAAACCCATTTTAAGGTGGCTCTGCAGCAATTCTCCGACCGCTCTCACCCGGCGATTGCCCAGATGGTCGATATCATCCCCGTGATCGAATCCGTTGTTGATCAAAATAATGTGACTCACAATAGCCACAAAATCTTCCGGGGTAAGGGTTTGTTGCTTGAGAGGACGGTTGAGGCCAAGCCGCTTATTCAACTTGTAGCATCCGCCTTTACCCAATCGATAGCGCCTGTGGTCAAAGAAAAGAGTATGTATCAACGCTCTGGCATTTTCAATGGTGGGAGGTTCGCCCGGTCTTATTTTCTTGAAGAACTCGGGAAGGGCTTCTTCCTCGCTTCTGATATGCGAATCGCGCTCTATGGTGGCCTGGATATAAGATACTTCCCCATTATCGACATCAGCAAACAGCCCCGAAAGCTGCTCGTCGCTGCCATAACCTATAGCACGAAGCAGGGTTGTAACGGGAATTTTGCGTTTGCGATTTATCTTAGCGGACAGTACTCCCTTGCTGGAAGTTTCAAATTCAACCCAGATCCCACGATCCGGGATCAACTTGGCAAAACAGAGTCTGCGTGCGGAGGCTGTGTCTTTTTCTATCGTGAAATAGACGCCCGGAGAACGGATCAACTGATTGACCACCACACGCTCTGCACCATTGATAATAAAGGTGCCCCTTGGAGTCATAATGGGAAAATCTCCCATGAAAAGGTCCTGCTCCTTGATTTCTCCCGTCGCCTTTACTATCAACCTTGCTTTGACTTTTATGGGGGCCGCATAGGTCAAATCGCGTTCCTGACATTCCAGTTCGGAATATTTAGGCTCGCCGATTTCATGGCCGAGAAAATCAATCTCCAGACGATTACCGGTGTAATCTTTGATCGGTGATATCTCTTCAAAGAGTTCTTTCAACCCTTCGTCCATAAACCAGTTATATGAACGATGCTGGATCTGGATCAAATCGGGAATTCCCACAACTTCCGGAACTCTGGCAAAGGATTTCCGGGCACTATGAGCAGTAAACTGTGGTAGAACGGTAGTTAAACTCACGCGGACGCTCCATCAGGGCACAAAAAGTCCCCCTTGTTGTACTTTTTACTTAGCATGTTCGCTAAAATGAGATTGGAAGGAATCCATGAGGATATGTAACCAAAAACGGCAACCTAATATGTTACAACATAATTGAAAGGTTGTCAAGTAAAACTTGATTCTATAATTGAAAATGAACTTGTAGGAACACCAAATCAACTTACGCTTGACTTTTTTGTATGGAGTGTATAACCTAGCCAGTATGGGAAAGCTCATATGTAACAAAATACATAAGCAGGCTTTAATGCTTGCTTGAGCTATCTTAAGGAGGGCAAAATGGCAGAGAGCGTCTATAAATTCATCGAACTGGTGGGTACAAGTCCTGAATCATGGGAAAAAGCAGCGGCCGCGGCAGTGGAAAAGGCTGCCCAGTCCCTCAGGGAACTCCGGATTGCTGAGATTCTCGAGCTGGATATGCAGATCGATCAGGGGAAAATTGTCGCTTACCGCGCCAAAGTAAAAGTGTCCTTCAAGTACGAAGGCTAACCAAAACTTGCGCCAGTTGATCCATCCACAGTCGTAGAAAATATGATGGATCGAGAGTGGCGCTAATAATGATCTCACTCCTTAGAATCGCTTCTTTTGCCCAAGTGGTTTTCACTTTGAAGAAGTGCGTGGGTGAGCTATAACTATAAGTTGCCCCCGATATGAAAAGAGGTATAAATGACCCAGAATCAGGCTCAGAGTAAACTGGCAGTGCTTATCGATGCGGATAATGCTCAACCTGCAATTCTCGAAGGTTTGATTGCCGAAATTGCCAAGTACGGGGTTGCCAGCGTGAAGAGAATCTATGGCGATTGGACCAATCCTAAACTAAAAGGGTGGAAAGATGTTCTTCTGGAATATGCCATCCATCCTATCCAGCAATTCGGCTATACTTCGGGTAAGAATGCCACCGACAGCGCCATGATCATTGATGCAATGGATTTGCTCTACACCGAGAAGCTTGACGGTTTTTGTATTGTTTCCAGCGATAGCGATTTCACCCGGCTGGCATCGAGAATTCGCGAAGCAGGCCTGATGGTCCTGGGGTTTGGGGAAAAGAAAACTCCCAAACCGTTTGTTGGTGCTTGCGATAAGTTCATCTATACGGAAATCCTGCGCAAGGGCGATGCATCTATCGTCTCACTGAAGGCAAAGACCAGTTTAACAAAGCTTCGGAGTGATACGAAGTTGGTAAATCTTCTAAGAGGAGCTGTGGAGAATGCGGCCGGTGAAAGCGGCTGGGCCTATCTGGGTAATGTGGGACACAGCATATCCAATCAAGCTCCCGAGTTTGACCCCCGAAATTATGGCTACATCAAGCTGGGAGAATTAATACGTGCCATCGGACTGTTCGAGATAAACGAACACAGTTCCGAAAACTCACCCGCCAAATCAGTGTATGTGCGAGACAAGCGCAAGAAAGCCGTGACGTGAGAGTTCGAGAATGCCCATCCGGTTTGTTTGCGAAAATTGAGTGCCAGCATGGTTGCAAATGATTTGAATATGCTGTAAACTCTCAACATAAATGGCACAACAAGGTTACCCATTCCATAAGTCGTACCTCCTCAGGTTTTCCCCGGGCAAGGTTCCACAAAGGCATTGGATGACCAAGTTTAGCCTAATTCAACAAAAGGAGGTCATCCAATGAGTTTCACCGATAAGGAACTGCAATGTGCCGATTGCGGGGCAACCTTCACCTTCACTGCCGGGGAGCAGGAGTTCTTTGCCACCAAGGGTTTCACCAACGAACCCAAGCGTTGCCCGGAGTGCCGCACAGCAAGAAAAACAGAACGGGGTGGTTTCGGCGGCCCGCGCCGGATGTATCCCGCAGTTTGCGCTGCATGCGGAACCGAAACTGAAGTACCGTTCGAGCCCCGAGAAGGCAGACCCGTGTATTGCAGGGAGTGCTACGCTGCATCTAAAACAGGCAATCAATGGTAGTTGACTAGAGTTTTGGGAAAAGGGGCAAATTAAATATTGGCCCTGGAAGAGGTGTCATTAGTTTATGAACATCTATATCGGCAATCTTGCCCGAGAGATAACTGAAGCAGAATTGCGCGAACAGTTCGAGGCTTTCGGGAAGGTTGTCTCGGTAAATCTTATCAAAGATAGACGCAGTGGCGTCTCCAGAGGTTTTGGCTTCGTTGAGATGGAATCGCCAGAGGAAGGAACGGCAGCCATAAACGGGCTCAAGGATACGATGCTGGATGGACGCACTATGGACGTTACCGAATCGGCTCCCCAAGGCAAAGGTAAAAAGGGTGGTTTCAAGGGTGGCGGCAAGAAACGCCGCAGATAATAAGACCGTATTTTTAAGATATATTTTAGATTTTTAGAAAGTTTTACAAATCTATCTTACTCAAGTAACGCAAAAGGGCAGGGTTAATCCCTGCCCTTTTTATTAGCATCTGTCCAATTTGATCTATCTCATTCCTTATTCAGCTTCCACCGCCAGAGACTGTAACTGCGTTGGCAACTTGCTCAAGTCATTGGCAACAGCCGGAACAATCGAAGGTTGGCCATTGAGATTCATAATCGCCTGTCCCTTTTCGCCCAACAGATATTCCATGAATGCCAGACCAAGCTCAGGATTATCCGTGTTAGTCGGGATGGTCACACCATAAACGATAGGTTTGCCGATCTTGGCAATCGTTTCTCCCGGTTCCTTGCCGGGAATATCAACCGTGGACTGGGCATAGAAATCTTTGTGCTCAACAGCAGATAGATCGATCTCTGCCGGGAATTCGATATATCTCAAATTGTGCTGCATGGCCACAGAACTATACTCAGAAGCATAATCAAGGTCGCCGCTCTCGAGAAGAGCTACCAGTTGCACGGATTTGGGCCGGATGTTCTTATCGGGGCAATTCTCCATCAGGTTGTCATACAATCCCGGTTGCCCGTAGTACTCTTCGGCAAGCTGCCAGACCAGCAGTGTGCGATAGCCGCAGGGATCAAGCAGGTCGGAATGACCATATTCGACGCCATCGCGCAACAATATCTCGTACCAGTTGTCTGAATTTATCTCATCAGCGTACTCGGACTGATCTGTGTAACAGAGCACCATCCGGTTTTTAGCGAAGGTAACATACCAGTCCGCATAATCCGGAAACATCAGATCGGGGATGAGGGAGTAGTCCGCCGAGGCAACTATCTGGGCATTCTTTCCCAGTTCAGTGACTTTTCTAATAGTGACTCCGCTGGAAGCCGATTCGCACTGGACATCCACTCCGGGATACATCTGCTCAAACTCATCCTCCATCTGGCTGAAGGGCACCGCTAGGCTGCCGGCATGCAAAACGGTCAGCGTACCGCTTAATCCGGATTCCGATTCATCGTCGCTGCACCCGGCGAACAACGTCAGGGCAATGATAATTATCAATGGAATAAAGGTAATTTTCGTCATGTTTTTTTTCATCGGGTAAAACTCCTCATTTTGCTGCATTGATCCTGTGAAAAAATCCTGCTCACTTACAAGAGACACATAGCCATGTGCCCCCTGCTTAAAACACATGGACAGCCGATGCCTTGAACGTTACATGAACCTCACCTCCTTCCTTGAGTTCCATCTCGGCAAAAGAGCGTCGGGTTACCATACAAATCAGGTCCGGCGGCACGCTCACTGTGAGATAAAGAATTGAGCCCTTATCGAGCACCCGAGTAATTTTGCCCTTAAATGAATTACGCGCACTGGATTTGAAAGGCTCCGCTGAAACCAAAATGTCCTCAGGGCGAAGAGACAGGTGGCATTTCCCTCTCAGGTCTGTTAAAACCTCCAGCCTTGTCTCGCCAACGATGGCAAAAGCGCCCCCATCATCGCCGTCCTGTACATCAGCAACAGTGATGTTTCGGGCCAGGGCAAATCGGGCTACGAACTCTGAACCGGGCTTATGGAATATCTCTTCGGGGTTCCCGACCTGCCTGATCCTTCCCTCACCAATAACGGCAATCCGGTCCCCCAGAGATACCGCCTCTTCGAAATCGTGTGTCACGTGGAGGACGGTCAAATTCAACCGCTCGTGCAATCGGCGGAGTTCTCTCTGAACCTTTTCTTTTCCGGCCGGATCAAGGGCGCTCAGAGGTTCGTCAAGCAGCAGTACTCGTGGTTCCATGACCAGCGCCCGCGCCAGCGCTACCTTCTGTTTCTCGCCGCCGCTCAGTGTTTCTGGCTTTCTACCGAGCAAATGTGAAATCCCCAGAAAATCAACCACCCACGCTACTTCAGACCTGGCCTCCTTTTTCGATCTTCCCTGACGCCTGAGCCCGAAGATGATATTATCCATCACTTTTAGATGCGGGAAAAGAACGTGATCCTGATAAACAAATCCGACCCCCCGGTTTTCAGGTTCGAGCTTCATTATCTCCTGTCCATCCAGCCATATTTCACCGTGTTTGGCCGGATAGAGCCCGGCAATAGTCTCCAGCAGCACCGTCTTCCCCGAGCCGGTCGGCCCAAGAATTACGAAGTACTCTCCCGATTGCACATGCAGGTTGACATCTTTCAAATTGAAATCGCCCAGGTCAACAGAGAGGTCTCGTATTTCAATCATTTCCTCTGCCCTCCCTGTGAGATGTAGCGCAGCACAACAAACACGGTGAGGCAAACAAGGATGAGAAGCACCGCTACCGGCCGTGACCAGTTCAGGCCATATGATTCAAAGCGCTCGTAAACCAGAATGGAAGCGATTCTGGGATGGTAGGTCAGGACCAGTACAGCCCCGAACTCGCTTATTCCCCGGGCCCACATCATCACACTCCCGGAGAGAATACTCCGCCAGGCAAGAGGAAGGGAAATCCTGAAGAAAGCCTGAGCGGGAGAAGCCCCCAGGGTACGAGCAACTTTTTCCAGCCTGGGGTCCACGCTTTTGAAACCTTCCTTGGTTGCATCGATCAGGAAGGGAATGCTGACGAACATCATGGCGATGATAATTCCGGCAATCTCCCCGACGAAGTCGATATGCATCACATGAAAAATTTCTCCAAGGAACGAATTCCTCCCGAAGACAAACAGTAGCGCAATACCGGCTGCCACGTGTGGCACCACAATGGGCACATCCACGATCCCCTCGATGATCTTTTTGCCGGGAAAATTACGCCGGGCCAGCAGATAGGCCAGCGGCACCCCGAACAGTAACCCGAAAACGGTGGCGAAAAGCGAGGCGTAAATTGTCAGCCAGATTGCCTCGCGGACCTCGTCCTCGACAAGGGTATCCCACAAGGTTCCGGGGTCGGAGGAGAAGATCATGTTTGCCAGCGGCCAGATGATGAAAAGCAGCATCACCAGCCCCAGCACTGCGAACGTGAAGGTGAATTTGTGTCTGAATATTTCGGTCATAATTCATTCCTCATATTATTTTTCCCCACCAGATTAACGCCCAGGTTGTGGACGTATCCCGGCAAAGATAGCCGGATTCATCCGTTAACTCGTTTTGCACAAGTAATGCAATTTGCTCACTCGCTTGTTCATTTTCAATTCGATAGCCCCTCGTGGCAGCCTCAACTGCTTGCTCTATGGTTTCGAATTTATGCGTTCCGGCTGCTTCAAAAATATCCACATGGGCATTTATTCCCATACTTTCGAGCATGCCGGGAATGATGCTGTATTCCGGCAGCGGATAGTATTCCTTCCCCAGAATTTCGCAGATACGGGGATCGAGTTCCTTTCTGTTGACAATCCAGGTCAGATAGCAAAATTGCCTGGCCGCCCGATCCATCTGTTCCAGGAATTTCTGCAAAGGTATCATTTGCCGGAAGCGCGAGGCCAGAACTATATCGTGCTGCTCAATATCAGCGCCGATTTCGATCTGGAACCAGTCTTCGTTCACGAACTGCAGGTTGCCCAACCCTTCTTTCATGGCCCTGCCAGTAAGCGAAAACAGCAGTCCCGGATCAGAATCGAGGGCAGTTACCTGTCGGACTCTCTTCGCCATCCGAACCGAAATCGCCCCGTCCCCACAACCTACATCCAGTACGGAGGATTCCGCCGAAAGCGCCATCCGCGCCAGCAGTTCATCAACGTAGTTGCTTGTCCTGATGCCAATTGAAGGCAACCGGGTTCGTTCGTAGAGAAAGTCGGGATCATCCCATTTAAGGAAACTGAGCTTCATTTGCTGTTCCCAGATCGCGCCCCAGTCAGTTGCACTATTAGCCACTCAGGCCTCCTTTTTGCAAATGGGGATAACACGACCTCGAAGTCTGGTGGAGGAATGTGGAATTCAAGCAGAAGGTAAAACGAAAGCGCCGCATCGCTCTTGATGGGCGCTCAATTACATGCCTTCAGTTTCCATTCATACTCTCCTTTCCAAACATGGGAGGTGCGAGCATTTCTCCCCGCGCCCTCGGGACTTGCCGTCCACCGTCTGTGGGCCATGTCCGCCTGAGGCGAGTTTAGGCCGCACAGCTCGAAGAGCTATAGTCGATTACGCTGATATCTTAACGGATTTCAGAGGGAAGGTCAATTAATCCTGTATATTGGTAGTGGGTCAATTTGAAAAACGCTATTCCCCGGCAACTTGTATAGGTGCAGCGAAAAGGAAGGTGCACGGGAAACCCGACCCTGCGCATGTATCAAAAAGTTATGCTGAACGCGAGAATTTGACAATACGAATGAGTATGAGACGTTTCACTAATTTGACCAACGAATTCTCAAAGAAAGTGGGGACCATGAATACCTAATAGTCCTTTACTTCATGCACTACAACTTTGCCAGACCACATAAAACACTTACTACAAATGCATCATTGCCTGCTATGGCAGAAAGTGTTACCCATCATGTATGGACAATTCAGGAAATCACGGAACTAACAGGTTAAATTTGTTAAGGCTCATCAAAATAAGGATATCCCCCACCCTACTATAATACATATAATACCGATAACCAAACCCTCTCTTATTCGTTGCCCCTTCCCTCGCTTTTCTGATTCTTGCTTGCGCGTATGGTGCTCTACTAGAGCCGGTTTCTTACTAATAATGCGCTTAAATAAATCTTTCAATTCGGCAGCTATTTCCCCGTACTTTACAATATTAGCCTCATCCTTTGCAGTAACATCCTTCTCCATTCGTAATTCCACTATATCATTGTTTAACAATTCTTCTAGCCTTGGCCTTATTTCACTGTAATATTCCGGCATAACGGCTTGTATAGTTTCATTTGAGAAGCCATCCATTTCAGTGAGAATACGTCCCTTGAGCGTTATCGATACCCAGTCAAGGGTATCGTAAGCAGCCCTATATACATGCCCATACGATTTATCAAGGTTCGCTGTAACGTAGTTGTTTTGCTCGGTTGGCCGGTGTTCCCCAAGCTTATATAGAATAACTCGCACAAGGTGGTCTAAACAATTTCGCAACTCATTTATTGGCTGAAGAAGGGTCCTATTCTCAGGGTCGGCTTGTTCTCCAAAGAGAAGTAACTCTTTAGTTACATTATGATACCGTGCTATCTTCCTAATTCTTTCGGTTTGTTCAACGTCGAACTGCAGGTTATTGTCCATTTTACCTATCTCATTTTAAACAAAGGGGCACATATGTGCCCCTTTGTTTAAATCATACTATAACAAATAGTAATAAGCTTTATTTACTTAAGGAAGGTCTTGGCTGTCCAACTCTTCCCGCTTTTGCTCCCACTCTTCTATCGTATAAAACAATCCTGCAGACATCCTGATACTACCGCGATTTTTAAGTGCATACTTAGCCGTAAGCGCTTTATCAAATTTTGGACTGTCAGGCTCTACGTCAACCACATCCATATCACCACAAAACAAACCTTCCAATACGCTTATATCTGCCATTTTTCCTCCTTTTCTGAGCCCAACTCTCCACATCCTTGGAAAACCGTCCCCTAAAACTCAGAAAAGCCCCCTTTGAGGATTGGTAGTTGCTCCCTTTCCACTTACCTTGATTGATACTAAACAAATTCTACCCAAAATGTCAAGTAGTATTCGCGTTTCCTCTTTTTACATTCCATAATGAGAGACGTCCTTTATTATATATTAGTTCCGGTATCAATTCAAATTGCCCCACTACCTGTAAATTACCCGATGCCAGTCATTGTAGCAATAAATCCCCTGCCAGGCCACGCCTGCGAGCAGGCCAAAGAATACTTCCGGGGGAATGTACATGAAGATATTTTCTGCCAGGCCGATGAGCATTAAGAGGGAAAAGAAAAGCCAGTGGTGCAGGTGAAACTTGAAACCTTTTACCGGGATCACAACTGATTTCAGTTTGCCGGACATTCCCTCCTGCTTGCCGCCAGTGAATTTAGCGATTAGAAATCCGGAAATCAGGCAAAGGATGGAAAGGTAGCTGAAAACGGCCCCGACGGATAATCCTGTGAACATGACCAACTGTTTCATGTATGCATCTCTATTATTGGGCCTGGCACTTTTCTGGGCAATGGGGAAAACCCTCAAAATCTATGGGGTATTTCTTTGTTTTTGGCAAGGGACATGACTTAGAAAGGTGTGGTGACGATCAAAAGCAGGTGAGCACTTTTTGGGCAGTGAGCGTCTTTGTTACAGGAGCACTGCTGAAAGGAGGGATCATGGAATTTTTGAAGGGTTCAAGCAAGGTTAAAAAGGGGAACACGCTGGCAATCACGATTTGTCTGGCTATGGTGTTTCTGGCTGGTTGTATTGAGGGAGGACCGGTAACCGATGACTGGCAATACGGAAGTAATCTCGGTACCAATGCCGGAACCCCGACTCCAACACCAACATCGACAGTAGCAAAAGTCGATGATTGGCAATACGATGAGTTTGCTCTAACTGATGGTAATTATCGAACCAAAGGAGGTGTAGCAGCTTCGGGCCCGCAGGGAGCGCCGGCCCCCGTACCAGCACCGATGGCAGAATACGGAGCAGCCTCTTCTGTGGCAGGCTCAGTCAACATCGGGTTCTCCACCGGCGGGGCCAAGGACATCAACAACTTCCGCGAGAACATCGAAAATGACTACCTGCCCCTTCCCACAGATGTCACCTTCGAAGGGCTATTCTACGATTATTACTTCGATACCGGACAGCAGAAGCCATGTGAAAGCCTCTTCTGTCCTTCCTACAGTTACGCAGTCACCGAGGACCCGTTCTCCGGCGAAGTGGAATACTATCTGGCTGTGGGCTTGAATTCAGGAATGAAGGAGAGCGATTTCGAAAGGAAGAATCTCAATCTGGTCATAGTGCTGGATGTTTCCGGTTCGATGGGGTCACCGTTCAATCAGTATTACTACGATCAGTTTGGAAACCGGGTTGAACTCGAAGGGGCGGAGGAGGACTGGCACAAAACCAAAATGGAAATCGCCTCCGAATCAGTAGTGGCCCTGCTGGACCACCTGAACGACGATGACCGCTTCGGCATGGTGCTGTTCAACAACGATGCTTATCTTGCCAAGCCATTAAACCCTGTCGGTGAGACTGATATGGACGCAATTAAGGATCATATTCTGGAACTGACTGATGGCGGTGGCACGCACATGTCAGCCGGGATGGAGATGGGCACTGATCTGTTTGCCGAGTATCTGGATACGGATCAGTCCGAATATGAAAACCGGATCATCTTCCTGACCGACGCAATGCCCAATATCGGGGAAACCGGCGAACACGGTTTGCTGGGCATTACGGAAGATAACGCTGATAACAATCTCTACAGCACCTTCATCGGGATCGGGGTAGATTTCAACACCGAACTGGTGGAATTCATCACTAAGATAAAAGGTGCCAATTATTATTCGGTCCATTCGGCGAAGCAATTCGAAGAGCGGATGGACGAAGAATTCGAATACATGGTCACGCCGCTGGTGTTCGATCTGGAACTGGAGCTTGAGGCCGATGGCTGGGAAATCGAGAAGGTTTATGGCAGCCCGGAAGCGGATGAGGCAACCGGAGAACTGATGAAGGTGAACACTCTGTTCCCCTCAAAAACGGAGGGAGGGGAGACCAGAGGCGGGCTGGTCTTGCTGAAACTGAAAACGCTTTCTTCCGACAACGAACTGGTTCTGACGGTGAGCTATGAAGACCGGAATGGGAAAGATGAAACTGTGGAAACTGAAATCGAACTGGAAGGGGAAGATGCCGAATTTTTCGATAATACCGGTATCCGTAAAGGAGTGTTGCTTTCCAGATATGCCGGCCTGCTGATCGACTGGATCGTCGATGAGCGCGAACACGAGGACTGGATACGCCCCTGGAGACCAATGGTTGATGATGAAATCGGGATTCCGGTGCCTCCACCCATTGAGCCAATGCTGGGACGATGGGAACGCCAGTCAATGCCGCTGACAGTCTCCGAGGAATACGAGGACCTGTTTGAGGAGTTCACGGATTACTTCGAGGCTGAGATGGGAGCTATCGGAGATGATACCCTTGAACAGGAACTCGAAATTTTGGATATGCTTAACTGACAATCATGTGCCGGGTAGCCGGGAGCATCTGCTTGCGGCTACCCTAATCTTTCAGAGAACTCAAATACATACAGATAGCGCCACAGGCCGCCACGTTCAGCGACTCTGCTTTTTCGCGTGCGATGGGGATTCTGAGTTGGGAATCGGCCAGTTGCAAGAGTTCCCGTGAAGGCCCCGATGCCTCGTTTCCCAGCGCGATCACAAGCTTGTTTTGAGAAGCCGGCACCGACGGCTCATCGGTGCCGTGAACGTCAGCAATTGTCAATGCAAAATCCTTCCGCTTGAGATATTGAACGAGTTCAAGATAATCGACGCTCCTTCTAAGCCATACAGATAGCACCGTGCCCGCAGTTGCCTGAACGCACTTGGGCGAAAAAGGATCGGCGCACTTTTGGGTCATAATCACCCCATCAAAATCAAACGCAGCAGCAGTGCGGATTAGCGTGCCCACGTTGCCGGGGTCCTGAATATCCTCAAGCAGCAGTATCCTTTCGCCAGGATTTTTCGGGAGATTGTCAGCGTGTGTCTCCGCAGGCAGGCGAACAACCGCCAGTGTTCCCTGTGGCGTCTCGGTAAGGCAAATTTCCCGGAACTGCTTTTCAGTAAGGGTGCGAACAGGATGATCGCCAAAAGCGAAGGAATGCCCTTCCATCAATATCACTTCGCTGATTTCGTCCGGGTGCATTTGAGCAATTTGAGTAATGGCTCGTTCCCCTTCAACAAGAAATGCGCATGCTTCGTTCCGCCCTTTCCGGGTGGCCAGTTTTTTGTACCACTTCAGTGGTTTCAGGGGGACATTCGATGCCGGCAACATAGTGTCCTTATTATACATTGAAATCGGCGGGGCCGATAGCTAAACTTCCTCAAGTGACAATGGGTGTGCTAAACTCATGAGTATGTTGAAAATCTCCCCGGTCAAAATGCGTCAAAGCCTGCTCCTCTTTTGCGTGGCAGCGGTGATACTGATTGTTGATCAGATCACTAAATTTTTCGTGCGTTCCAATATGGATTTACATCAGTCAATTCCCGCCGATGGCAACTTCCGCCTGACATATTCCACCAACAGCGGCAGCGTGTTCGGGCTCTCGCTTGATTCGACGTTTCTGCTGGTCATGGCTCCAATTGTCATTCTGGCGATTCTATGGCTCTATTTTTATTACCTGCCGACCGCGAACAGATTGATGCGAACCGGACTGGGATTGCTGCTGGGAGGAGCCATCGGCAATTTGTGCGATCGAGTTCGGGCAGGAGAGGTAACCGACTTCATCGATGTTCAATTATGGGGCAACTTTCACTGGGCAACGTTCAACGTAGCCGATGCCTCTATTACTGTGGGCATCGTAATGATAGTATATTACTTCTTCAGAGAAGTCAGAAGCCCCGGGTAAATCCCCCATCTCAAACGCAGGGAATCTCCGCAAGGAACTGATGTTGTATCACCAGCAAAAATATGCTATGATTCGATTTGCTGTGCCTTTCGGCCGGCGAGGGAGGTGATGGTTCCTACTTTATGGATACTGGTCATTTATCACCAACAGATAATATAGTTGACATTATCGCTTATAGCGAGATAGTCTCACGAAAACCGTCTCAAGCGGGAAGGATTTTGATGGCGGAATTCGGCGGGTTATGTCGCCCGAGACCGGCTGAGTCAGGCAGATGGCATGAAGGAAAGCTACTAGCCAAACATATATTCCAATAATAAAACAAAAGGGGGTGGGTCCAATGCACCTGATTATCGATGGGTACGTTAGTGATCCCGGAAAGATACAAGAGACAAATTTCATTTACCAGTTCCTCGATACGTACCCTGAACAAATTGAAATGACCAAGGTCTCCACTCCCCAGGTTTCCGAATACAGTCTTCAGGAGCAGGGAGTTTCTGGATTTGTGCTCCTTGCCGAAAGCCACATCAGCGTCCACGTTTTCCCCGAAAAATCCTATATAAATATAGATATCTTTTCCTGCGCAGCGTTTGATCACGCGCAAGCAGCTCGCCAACTTGAACAGCAATTCGGCCTTACAGATGTAAAAGTACGGGCCCTTGATCGTCCCCTTCCGAATATCGGATAGGTTCATTTTGAACAGATCATTTTTTTTGACGTGATATGAACGTTTGGTAGAGGTATTGCAGATTGCCCAAACAGAAACTCCAAACAAGCGCAATTCAAAAGATAAAGAGGCTCGCCGGAATACGGGAGACACCTTTTCTTGTCCTCGAAAAGGAAGCTATCCCCAATAAATACCGGCTGACCCGGGAAGCATTGCCGGATGCCCGTGTATTCTATGCGGTCAAGGCAAATGCCGACAGGCGAATCATAGAGTTGCTGCATGCTCAGGGCTGCGGTTTCGAGGTCTCTTCCGCACAGGAATTAAAACTGGTAATCGGGTGCGGAGTACCTCCAAATCAGATCATATCCAGTAACCCTCTAAAAAGCACTAATTTCATAAAAGCTGCTCATCAGGCTGGCGTTAACTACTTCGCCTTCGATTCAAAAGGTGAAATCGGCAAACTGGCCGAGTTCGCTCCCGGCAGCAATGTTTATGTGAGACTTTCCGTTCCCAATGAGGGAAGCGAGTGGCCTTTGGACAGGAAATTCGGAGTTGAAGCCGAACAGGCAGTTCAGTTGCTCACTGAAGCTGCTAAAGAGTCTCTTGTGCCTTGTGGGATAACTTTCCACGTAGGTTCCCAATGTGCCAGCACGAAAGCATGGTCAGATGCGATTAAAAAGTGCTCTCAGGTCTGGCAACAGGCAAAAGACAAAGGCCTGGAATTGAAAATGGTGAATATCGGTGGAGGATTTCCCGTTCAGCATAATCGCGCTGTTCCTCATATTACTGAGAGAGCAAGAACGATACATGATGTGATAAGACAGGAGTTCCCCGATGATGTGGAGATCTTCGCTGAGCCAGGGAGATATCTGGTCGGTGAAGCCGGTACGCTGGTAAGCAGTGTCATCGCCAAAGCCAGCCGTAACGGAGAAAACTGGCTGTATCTGGACGTGGGAGTTTTTAACGGTTTAATGGAAAGTCTGGGCGGCATCCAGTATTCAATGAGCACCGATAAAGAAAACCCACTGCAGAAATGGGTAGTAGCCGGCCCTTCATGTGACAGCATGGATCTCATTTCAAATGAAGTCCACCTCCCCGAACCGGAAATAGGCGACACGGTATATATCTCCCCGGCAGGTGCATACACCACTGCTTACGCCTCCCGATTCAACGGTATCTCCATCCCAAGGACATACTTCATTTAGCCGAAATGAATTCAGGTATTTCTTTTTCTGATGATTGCACTTCTATCTTCAATGGTGTAGAATGTACGTCAAACAAGTATCCATTTCGATTCAGGGAGAGTTCGTAGTTCACATCCTCGGAAAGAGCAGCTATCAGTCAGAGGAAGGCTTCACTTACCCGCTTTCTGGCCTGCCGTTAGCAGTCTCAAATCCAGCCTTGAACTTCACGCAGTTCCCGGGTTGAACTTGGTACAATCAATTCAAGGGGGAGATCAGGCAATGGCATTTGAGGACAAGACTTTGGTGTGCAGTGATTGTGGAAGGGAATTTGTTTTCACTGCGGGAGAGCAGGAATTCTATGAGCAACGAGGGCTCCTCAACGAACCCCGCCGCTGCCCGGAGTGCCGACAAATCAAGAAACGGGGACGATCTGGCCCGCGCGAAATGCACACAGCCATTTGTGCTGCCTGTGGCGCTGAATGTGAGGTTCCGTTCCTGCCTCGTGGAGACCGCCCGGTCTACTGCAATGAGTGTTTCGCCAAGATGAAGGATCAGTAGTTTTCGCTTGCTCTAAGATTACCTCGTCATTATCATCATTTTAAAACTTGCTTTCCAAAATGAATGTTGGAGCATTGCGAGTGAAGTTGTGTTTGCCTGAGAATGGTTCCCTTAAAGGCAAGCGCAAGGTGGTAAAGTCGATTTGTGGCCGGGTGGAAAACAAGTTCAATGTTTCCATAGCCGAAATCGATGACCTTGACCATTGGAAACTGGCAACGTTGGGAGTTGTCTGTGTGAGTAATGATGGCCGCCATGCCAATGAAATCCTCTCCAGAGTAATGAATTTCATAGAAGCCTCCAGAGGAGATGCCGAACTTCTGGATTATGAAATCGAAATCCTGAACGTCCTCTAATAATGGATACTTCGGCCTTCCTCGATCATCTCAAAGTATCTCCCTTTTACGAGTACCAGATTGTCCATCAGGAGCATATCCGGCCCCAAAAAGCCCGCTACGGGCAATTGGAAAAGCCGCTTAACCCTTCCCTGCAAACTGCCTTGGAAGCATTTGAGCTTCTTCCGCTCTACAGCCATCAGGCAACCGCAATTAACCTTTCCCGATCCGGGAAAAACGTGGTTGTATCAACCCCTTCGGCCAGCGGAAAAACTCTCTGCTACAATCTGCCCGTGCTGGATTCTCTGCTCAAACAAAAAAACAGCCGGGCCCTCTATCTTTTTCCTACCAAAGCGCTGGCACAGGATCAACTGAAAACCCTCAACGGACTCACCTCTGCAATTCATCCTGAAATCCAGGCAGCCACTTTCGACGGCGATACCCCCCGCAACCAGCGAACCCTGATACGAAAGTCAGCCCGAATAATTCTCTCCAATCCGGACATGCTGCATTTCGGCATTCTGCCCCGCCACCGCGCATGGACTTCCTTCCTTGGCCAGTTAAAATTCGTGGTGATCGATGAAGCCCATGCCTACCGAGGCATCTTCGGTTCTCACGTAGCCAATATTCTTCGCCGACTCCAACGCATCTGCGCCCGATATGGAGCCAATCCTCAATTTATCTGCTGTTCCGCCACCATCGCCAACCCCGGTGAACATGCCGAAAATCTGACCGGATTGCCCTTTGAAATCGTCACCGATGATGGAGCGCCATCGGGAGGAAAGGACTTCATTTGCTGGAATCCGCCGCTGATCGATCAGGCCAACTCTGTCCGCCGCAGCGCCAGCAGTGAAGCTACTCGACTCCTCACCGAACTGATCCAGACAGGCACCCGCAGCCTTGCCTTCGCCCGAACCCGCAACCTGGTCGAACTGATCTACGTTTACGTCCGCAAGCAACTGGACTTGATATCCCCGGAACTGGCCGACCTGATAAAACCCTATCGCGCCGGGTATCTGGCCGAGGATCGCCGAAAGATCGAACAGGAACTCTTCAAAGGGAGATTGCTGGCGACTGTGGCCACTAATGCGCTGGAACTGGGAGTGGATATCGGCGAACTCGATGCTACCATCCTAACCGGCTATCCCGGCAGCATCGCCAGCACTTTTCAGCAGGCGGGTAGAAGTGGCCGGAGAGGGGAACTTTCCCTCAGTATTCTGATCGGTTCGGAGAACCCTCTTGACCAGTATTTCATGCGCTATCCGGAAGCTCTATTCGGGAAGGATTTCGAACACGCCCTGATCTCCCCAACGAATCCGCATATTCTAAAACCACATTTGCTGTGCGCCGCCTGGGAATTCCCTCTGACCGATGCAGACCGAAAGTATTTTGGGGATTTTGATGAAACGATAATGGAACTCAGAAAAGAGGGTCTGTTCCGGGTCCGGGGCAAGCGCTGGTATCCGACACCTTCGGTTACCTATCCGGCCAGGAATGTGAATATCCGGTCCTGTTCGGCAGTAAATTACACACTGGTTGATGCCGGCACCGGCCAGATACTGGAGACTATCGAGTCAGATACGGCATTCTCCCAGGCTCATCCCGGAGCGGTGTACCTGCATCAGGGGGACTCCTATCTCGTCACCGATCTTGACCTGATTTCACACATCGCCTATGCGCTGCCCACTAACGCCCATTACTACACGCAGAGCAAAGACCTCACCGATCTCGATATACTCCAGACAAAGGATCAAAAACAGGTCGGGCACACAACGATCTACATGGGAACGGTGCAGGTTACCACCACAGTAGTGGCCTTCAAAAAGAAGCGGGTATATACCGAAGAAGTGCTGGGAGAGGAACCGCTGGATTTGCCTCCCCAGCCATTCGAAACGGTCGCTCTCTGGTTTGATATGCCGCCGGAAATCGAACACCATCTGGCTCAGGAAGGGCTGGACTTTGCTGGCGGACTCCATGCCACCGAACATGCTGCCATCGCCATGCTCCCTCTGTTCGCCCTCTGCGATCGGAACGATATTGGCGGTGTCTCCACTCCATTCCATCCCGATACCGGCCAGGCTCAGATATTCATCTACGATGCCCATCCCGGAGGGGTGGGGATCGCCGAAAAGGGGTTTGAGCTGATTGAGGCCCTCTGGAGAGAAACCCTGAAGCTGATCTCCGAATGCCCCTGCGAAGATGGCTGCCCCAGTTGCGTCCAGTCACCCAAGTGCGGCAACAACAATCAGCCACTGGACAAGAAAGCGGCACAGTTAATTCTTGAAAGGTTATTGAACACCCGATAGGCTTCGAGCAGAACACACTCAATAAGTCCGCTTGCCTGAACAGGTTCAAAGTTGTATAATGCCGTTACGTTCCAGTCTCTGAGGAGGTTTGTAATTATGAAATGCAGAATACTCAGCATGTTGATAATCCAGGCTATAGCGATTTGCCTTTGCGCTGTTATGGCTGTGCCGGTGAGTGCGCAGAATGCGGTTACCATCGATAGCGTCACTCCTATGCCGGACAGGGCTGGCCTGACGGCCCGCTACCAGGTGGTGTTCACCACCAGCGCTCTCACCGCGGGCACAAATGAGATCCGCATAACCTTCCCCGATGCAGTGCAGATGCCTTCGAGTATCGAGGACAGCGATGTGCTTGTCGATGGCAGCCAATGTTCCAATGGCGGCAGCGCATTCCTGGATGCCCAGACACTGGTGATCACCCCTCCGAATGATGTGGCTGCCGGAACTCGCACCATCATCATCAGCCAGCATGCAGGCATCACCAATCCACAGCTTTCTCAGGAGATCGGAGATGGCGCTACGGACGATCTTTACGTTTTGACCGTTTCAACTGATAAAGATACCGCAGGCACGATTGAGTATGAAATTTTTGACTGGGTTGGAGCCAGCCCCACAGAACTGGCCCACCACGATCCGTGCACGGTCTGGGGCGCAGGATTCACCCCCGGCTACACAATTCATCTAAACGGGATGGAAGGCGGGCCAGTCGATGGAACCGGCACAGTGGGTGAAGACGGAACCTTTCAGTTTGTCGGGTCAGCTACGGGCAGGGTCGATTTGAACCTCAATGCGACCGACGGCAGTGGCAGAAGCGCTGAATTCGAAGGGGATGAGCCCGAACTGCCAACGACTCAACCCCCTTCCGCAGACTTCAGCTACACACCATCCGATCAAGCTGCATACCCTGAGGAAAACCCGGTTGCCGGAGAGGCGATAATTTTCGATGCATCCGCTTCCAACGATCCTGATGGCAGAATAGTCTCCTGGGATTGGGATTTCGGCGATGGGAATGAAGGTTCGGGGGAGATACTCACCCACTCCTATGCGGATGCGGATGAATACACCGTAATGCTGACGGTGACCGATAACAGGGGAGGCTCAGGTACCAGCAGCAAAACGCTGGTCGTGACCGAACATGTGGAGGAAGAAGTCAATGCGCCGCCGGTTGCTGATGCCGGCCCGGATCAGGCCCTGGAAAGCGCTGACGGTGAAGAAACGGAAGTAACGCTCGATGCTTCCGGGTCGTACGATCCTGATGATGACCCATTGATATATTCATGGAGCTGGGAGAGTGGTTCGGCGAGCGGGGTAAATCCCGTAGCGGCTCTGGCTCCGGGGACAACCACCATCACATTGACGGTATCGGATGGCGATCTCACCGGAACCGATAGTGTGGTCATCACAGTCAGGGAAAAGGTCATCGAGGAGGAAACCCCCACTCCCGGCGAAAAACCAGCGTTCCCAAATGCTTCTTTCGAGATATCACCACTAAACCCGACCGCTAGTGAGGAGATAACTTTCGATGGTTCCGCTTCGGGGGACCCGGATGGATTTATAACGTCATACGAGTGGAGTTTCGGGGATGGTGAAAATGATTTCGGGGAAATCGTAACTCACACTTATGATGAGTCCGGATTATATACAGTATCGCTTTTTGTCAGGGATGACGATGGCAATGTTTACAGCTATACCACCAGCATAACAATAGCTGACGAGACTGGTTCCGAAGATATTCCTGCTGTAACAACTTCGACAACTGCTGAAATCTCCGACGATTCCGGTTCTTCAGCATGGATATGGATAGTGATTGCTATTGTCGTAGTAATTGTTGTTGGAACTGGCGTAATTGTTCTGCGGCGAAGGGCCAGTGCCTAATGAGGTGACGAGGGAAACGAAGGAATAATCCAACAGATCAATTCGCCATTTCAGGAGCTTACGCCCCATTGCCGGAAAACCGGAGTATCTCGGCAAAGTTATGAATCTTGACGAGGTTGTTTGACTCCATGGAACCATCGTAGGTAAGGGAAATCCAGGGCTTGTTATAGTCAACACTGAGGCTCTCCGACATGGCAGCCACAATCCCGCCGGGCATACAACCGTGAGGCATTACCGAAATCACTCCTGCAAACTGAGGGTTTACCATCCATTCAAGGCCAGTCCCGACACTAAGAACTGCCTCGCTACCGCATCTGGGGGAAAGATGAGCCTTGGTAAAATCAAGGATTTCTTCAATCGTAGGCTCCTCAACATCAACGAGGTGCCCGAAGTTACTTAGCACCGAACTCTCGTCACGGAATTGTATCTTTCGCCTTATATACCCCTTGATGATCTTCATCCCCTGCCTGTTGCTGATACCATCTTCAATGTTACGTAACGCAAGGTACTTTATCCACTCTCCAAACGGGGAAACGACCACTTCGAGTCCGGCCTCCTCACAATTTCTCACCAGGTGATTGTTGCTGAAATCGTTCGACCGCAGGAAAATCTCTCCATTGATACCCACCAGCGGCTTGCGCGGAATTGCAGAATCAATCAGCGCTTTGAACTTGGGGACGGCGTCACGCAAGATATCATCGTAGGATTCTCGGCGGCTTATACGTTCAGACACCGCACCCGTCAACTCATTAAATGCCTCATCCGCCATTCCCCTGGATGCCTCATAAGGCCGACTGCGCCACAGGAGTTTTTGCAGGTGATCATACGCCACAATGCCTTTCCACATAAAGCGCTCAAAGGCCACGCCCAATCCCCAATCGCGATAGGCATTGTTGGAAACACTGGTACGTATTGGGAGATCAAAACCAATTTCCTTCAAAACCACACCCTGCTCAGGGGCATATTTCCCCAAACGGCATGGCCCGTAGGCCCCCGCCATAAACCCTTCCACCTTACTCAAGTCAAGGTTATGACCATTTTCATAGTACAATTTCAGGAAATCACCCAGCGTTACCCTATAGGGCAAGCACTCTTTTCCGCTGGTAAACTTGTTACTATAGAGAAGATTATTCTCATTCGCCGGCGGTAACGCAACCGCCTCCACTCCATAAGCGTTAAAAGCAGCCGCCATAACCTCCGCATGCGGGCACATCCGGGGCAATAAAATGATTCCCTTTGAATGATTGAGCAACTCAGCCGATCGATAGATATCCTTGGTAATAGTGCGAGCTTGTCCGGAGCGGTCAAATCCTTTGATCGTATCGACGAATGCCTCAATTCGGGTAACGATGCCGGCTTCTGCAGCATGCTCATCGATCTCCAGTTGTCCCAACGGCTCGCTGCCGATTATATCCTCGACCAGATTGAGAATAATTGAATTCGGGCCGCAGCCGAAGTTCGTGAGGGTCAACCCATAAAGATGAGGAGTATTTGCAACGATATGAGCGCCAGCAATGAACTTTCTCTCATACTCCCAGTAAGGGCGGTCGGAATACTGGCTGATATCAACAGAGGAAAGCGGCAGGTAATCAAGCGGAATCGGCACCACTCCCAGTTGAGCCAGTTGCTCTGCAATACCAAGGTTTGCCCCGGAATCCTGGGCCATGTAAGCCCGCGCGATGATTACCACCCCGATCTGGTTGTTTTCCTGAACCTGTTTGAGCAACTCCCGCCCATGCTCCTCCCTCACTTTTTCGAACTCGCGCTGGGCTGCCAGCCCCGCCTTCGCGGCCCTTTTGCCTTTTATCCTGTTAAATCCCATCTTTCGGGCAACTCTGGTGAACTGGTCGATCACCTCTTTATCGCCCATACTGAAATCGACTAAAGGAACGATCAGCTTTTCATGCAGTCTGAGGGCTTCCCGAATGAGGAACGGGGCAGCCTGAACCAGCGGACAGGCATATTTTTGATTCTCTTCACCTTCCTTGATTCCCAGCCGAAGGAAGCTTGGAATGATAATGTGATCTACATCCTGGAGATTATCGGTGTGCCCATGCAGCAGCTTGATAGGAAAGCAGCTATCGGTGTAGCTCAATTCCGTTGCTCTTTCGATCACGTTACGGTTGGTCTTATTGGAGAAGACCGTTTTCACACCAAGTTCATTCAAAAAACCGATTAACAGGGGGGCGAAATCGTACATCAGCAGCGCCCGGGGAACACCCACTGTTAGCTTGCCTTCAGCCTCCGGATCATATCCGGCAAACAGCAAAGCTTCCCGATCATCAAAGGCCGTTTCCTTCTTCTCATGGCTGACGGTACTGTCATAAAGGTCACAGCGGCTGCCATAAAAAGTGGGGGGCTCTCCTTCCATTTGCAACCTGCTGATGGTGCAATTATTGTCGCATCGATTGCAGGTGAAGGTTCTTAGCTCGTATTCTTCCTCAATCAGCTTCTGGAATCCCCTGAAACGCGATCCGCCTTCCGCCATTTCCTCTTTAGCTAAAAGCGCCGATCCAATCGCTCCGGTCACCTCTTTATGCTTGGGAACAACCAGCCGGGTTTTCTCCATCAATTGCTGGAAAGCGGCCACTACAGCTTCATTGTAGAAAACCGCCCCGGTGAGCACCACTTCATCGCCCAGCCGCCTCATTTCTACGACTTTAGAGAGATAGTTACGGGCGATGGAACTGGCCAGGCTGGCGGTTATGATTTCCAGCGGCACCCCTTCCTGCTGGGCAGAAGCTACTGCCTGCCCCATGAAAGAGGCGCAACGGGAACCCAGATCGATCAAGTAAGGGGCCTCAAATGCCAGATCGGCGAACTGCCCGTTCGTCACTTGTACACCCAGCATTTCGGCTAACTCATCAATGAAACTGCCGGTTCCAGCCGCACAGGCTTTGTTCATCTGATAATCGACTACCACGCCGTTTCGCTTGATCACCAGCTTGGCATCCTGCCCGCCGATCTCTATGATATCGGCATCCGGGGCCAGATCCTCCGCTGCCCGCGTCTGGGCCGTAATTTCGTTCTTAATAAGATCAGCACCGATGAAGCTTCCGATCAGATACCTTCCGGAACCGGTTACCCCTACCCCGGCTATCTTTGCATTATCACCCACCGCCGCATACAGGTTGCTTAACACCTGCTTGACAGCTTCCAGTGGTTGCCCGGCCGTCATGAGGTAACTCTTGGCCATAATAGTCTGCCCGGCCTCATCGAGTATGATACCCTTGGTGCTGGTAGAACCGACATCAATTCCCAAATATCCCTCGAATGGTTGATCGATCGTGGGGGGAACCCAGACATTGCTCTGCGAGTACCTCTCAAGTTTGGGCATGATGAAATATCGCTGCCCAAGTTCCTCTTCTTCCAGAATAACCACTTTCGATTGCGCCTGAGAATCCCTGGCCAGCAAAGCGCAACCCAGAGACTCAATATAGAGGTGATTATCGGGAACAGTTACCTCCGTTCGATGCTTGTTCCTGGCAGAAATAACTTCGTTGAAGGAACTGACCACAGCAGCATTAGCGGCAACTCCTCCGGTAAAGTAAACCGGTTCTTTGAAAGGGCCTTTCTTGAAGGAAGCCACCATCCGGGCTACGCTGTCCGAAAGGGAATAAAGTATGGATTCTATCGGTACCCCTTTTTGCTGAAGGTGGATCAGGTCAGTTTTGGCGAAGACGCTGCACCGGGCAGCGATTCGCGGGGGAGTGCCTTCAGCGCTTAAAGCAAGCCGGGCAAAATCCTCCAGACTGATCCCCAGCCGATATGCCTGCTGTTCCAGAAATCTGCCCGTGCCGGCAGCACAAAGGGGATTGGAGGCCACCTTCCACGGCTTCCTGAGCCCATCTTCAACCTCGACGACCATCGAAGTCTGCCCACCGACTTGAATGATGGTTCTGGCATCAGGATGGGAAATGAGGAGCCCGGAGATAATGGCCAGAGGATCGCTATAGCTGGTCCAGTTCAGTTCTGAAGGAATGACCCCTTTGCCTGAACCCACGACCCCGGCTGTGCCAATATCATCCAGATTTACCTTTTCTGCAAGGCGCGATAATAGCGCAATTACTGCTGATTTAGGCCCTGTTGTGACACGTTCAAAATCGAGATGAATTACGCTTGAATCTTTATCTATCAGAGCCAGCTTGGCATCGACTGAACCAATATCTAATCCAAGAGAATAACGCTTCATTTTACTGTAATTCTATCACAAGTCAGGAGGTTTTTGTACAACTGAAATCAGGTCCGTTTTTTGTGTGGGAAGTAGATATTGACACCCCGAGAATATTGATATAAAATGAAGCACCTTAAAAAACTGTCGGAGTAAGTTACCCAAATATTCACAATTGAATATTTACCGCTAAGGAACCTCTGAATAAGAGTGACTTCGGGGGCCTGGGGGTGTTCCCCGGCTATAAAATTCCCCCAAGATTGGGGAATAAAGGGGGTTGATCAGAGGTTCCCTAACAATATATGTAATGAGAAGGGAATTTGGTCAAAGCACTTTCACAGCAGGTCTGGCAATAGCTGCGTAATAGCTATGACCTCCTTTTTGTTTGCGCTCGAATATGCACCAGAAATAGCTCAGATTGCCCCAAGAATATTTACCTAGAATAATGTTATAGCTTTTACTTATACTTCATTGCAGGCCAAAAATAGAAGAAACTATAATTCAATGTCATTCTCGTGAAAGTACCCGACGCGCCAAAGCCATCCTTCACTAAGTTCTGGCTGACGCAGCCACTCAGGCAACGGAGACGGCCGGAATGACATATCATATTTGGTTGCCGGTTTAATAGTTACAGTCTGATGATCGAAAGCAGATAGCGTATGCAGGATAAATCCAAAACGAAAGCCCAACTCTCCGATGAGCTGACCAAGGCGCGGCAATGGTCTGCTCAATGGGAAGCTGCTGATATCAGCCAGAAACAGGCGGAAAAAGCTCTGCGTGAAAGCGAAGCAAGATACCGCTCAATAGCCGAAGCCTCAATAGAAGGCATATATCAGGTAGATTCCTCCGGCAACTACATTTTCGTCAATAAAGCCTATTGCAACATTCTTGGATACAAAAAAGAAGAACTGCTGGGCAATCATTACTACATGGTCGTTCCTAAGAAGAGTATCCCTATGGCAGCGCAAATCACAAAAGATACCAGAGAGGGCATATCCCAGAGTGGCGAGTTTGAGCTCGAACACAAGCTGGGGCATAGAGTGCCGTTATATTTCAGTATGGTAGCATTGGAGATACCGGGAGAAGAAAACGGTTACACCGGAATAATTCACGATATTACCGAGCTCAAGCGGTGGGAAGCAGAATTCAAAGAATACCGTGATCATCTCGAAAATATGGTGGAAGAGCGCACCCGGGAAATTCGGGAGAGCGAAGATAGATTCAATGCCTTCATGGAGAATATCCCGGCAGCCGTTTTTATGAGGGATAAACAACACCGGTGCGTTTATCTGAACTCATACTACAATGAAATGCTGGGAAGCGACATCAAAAGGCTTGGCAAACGTGCAGATGAACATCTCACACGGGCAGCAGCAAAGGCAGTAATCGCCGATGACCGGGATGTTCTTGCAGGAAATCAGGTGAAAAAAGAAGTAACTATTACTGATACTACCGGCAACACCCGCATTTTTGAAACGCACAAGTTTCCCATCCCGTGGAAAGGCAGGCCCATGGTGGGCGGGTTTTTGCTGGATATCACCGAGCACAAACAGACAGAGGAAGCACTGCGCGAGAGTGAGGAGCGCTACAGAATCCTTGCAGATAAGAACCCCCACGGAATCCAAGCAATCGACCAGACCGGTATCATTACTTACGTCAATCCCGCCTATCAAGAGATGCTTGGTTACACCAAGGAAGAATTACTGGGAAAACATGTTACTGATCTACTTGAGCCTGCTTCGAAGCGCCCCGAACTGCGTGAGTACCTGCTCCTGCTGGTCAAGGAACAGCCAGAGCCGACGACCTACTACCAGCAGAACCGGAGAAAGGATGGCGAAGTCATTGAGCAAGCGGTTAGCTGGAACTACAACCGGGATGGTGAAGGGAAGGTAATTGGTTTCATATCCATTATCACCAACGTCACCGAGCGCAAGCGGGCAGAAGAGGCACTGCGGGAAAGCGAGGAGAAGTATCGAACTATCTATGACAACGCTCAGGTTGGATTATATCGGTCCAGGCTTAGCGACGGCAAGATGATAATAGTGAATCGTCGGATGGCCGAGATGTTCGGCTATGATAGCCCGGAAGCCTGCGCCTCGGATTACGTTGCCTCGGAACATTATGTTGACCCGGAAGCAAGGGGAAAGTTGCTGGCGATTATGCGCGAACACGGCAAGTTCAACAATTTTGAGGCGCTCGTAACAAAACGCGATGGTTCCCCCATCTGGATTCAGTACTCTGGAATACTATTCCCCGAAATGGGCTTTTTTGAGGGAGTGGCAACGGACATCACCGAACGCAAGCAGGCGGAAGAGGCACTGAAAGAAAGCGAAGAGAAATTCCGCAACGTGGTGGAAAGGGCCAATGACGCCATCGTTGTTATTCAGGACAGTCTGATTAAATACATAAATCCGCAAGTGCGGGAAATGCTCGGTTATCTTCCCGAAGATGTCATCGGCTCTTCAATGGTTGACCACATCTATCCCGATGAACGGAAAAGAGTACTCGATATTTACCGGCGCCGTATGGCAGGGAAAAAGGTTCCGCAATTGTACGAGTCCGCTCTGAACCATAAAGACGGCAGCAGAGTGGAAATTGAAATAAGCGGGGGATTGGTCGATTACCAGGGGAAACCTGCCGACCTGATCATTGCCCGGGATATCAGTGAACGCAAGCAACTGGAAAAGGAAACGGCCCGGACCATGGAACTGGAGCATATGGAACGCATGCGCCGGGAAATAATAGCCAGTGTCTCCCACGAATTGCGCACCCCGCTCACGGCCATCAAGGGGCTGGCCGATACGCTGATTCAGCCTGACGTTAAGTGGGATGATAAAACTCAGCTCGACTTTCTGCAAACAATCAATCGTGAGGCAGATGTGCTTACCCATCTCATCGAAGACCTGGTGGAGATGTCACAGATAGAAGCAGGCGTGATGAAAATGAACAAGTCAGCAAATCAAATATCCGATATTGTCCACCTGATTTTACATCAGGTGAACATCCTGACCGACAAGCACAAATTTGAAATCGATATTCCCCCTGACCTGCCCCATATCTACGCGGATGAGGTACGCATCAGCGAGGTCATCACCAACCTGATATCAAACGCAGTAGCTTATTCCCCGGAAGGCACACGCATCATATTGAAAGCAACCGGAACTGACAAAAAAATCACAGTAAGTGTTACTGATCAGGGAATAGGCATTCCCGCAGAGCACCAGGAAAAGGTTTTTAACCGGTTCTATCGGCTGGAGAGCGGGGTGGCTCATCGCAGGGGAGGCTCCGGTCTGGGGCTGGCAATCTGCAAATCAATTGTGAAAAATCACGAAGGCTGGATATGGGTGGACAGCGAACCGGGCCAGGGTTCGACGTTTAGCTTCAGCCTGCCGGCTGTTTGAAAATACCAGCCAAAAATCCCCAAATCCATCTGTATGTATCGGGGTATAAACCCCAACCTGCGGTTGAGGCAAGGCCCTACTCTGCTGCATTGAAGCGGTTGCCGTACCCATGTATACTAAGTAACAACATCCTAAATCAGGAGACATAACTACATGGCAAAGAAAACCGTGTTTATAACCGGAACCACAGGTTCAATGGGCAATGCCGGATTTCAGGAACTGCTCAATAGAAGAGACCGATTCGATATCGTAACCCTGGCCAGGCCCTCGCAGAAAAACAAAAAAATTATGGCCAGATATCTCAATGAACCGGGAGTAAAAATCGTCTGGGGAGACCTGACCAATTATGACGATGTTCTCCAATGCGTGACCGGGGCCGATTACGTGCTGCATCCAGCAGCATTCATCGCTCCCGCAGCAGATCACGACCCTGATACAGCGTGGAAGATCAATGCAGGTTCCGCCGAAAACATAGTCAAGGCTATCAAGTCACAACCCGATCCCGATAGCATCAAGCTGGTCAATATTGGTTCGGTTGCAATGACCGGAGACAGGCTTCCACCCATCCACATGGGAAGAACCGGCGATCCTCTTAAACCCAGTATATATGATGCTTATGCAACATCGAAAATAGCAGCGGAAAAAACCGTGGTTGAATCCGGACTTAAATACTGGGTTTCCTGCCGACAGACTTACATCGCTATTCCAGATACGATGTCATTGATGGATCCCATCATGTTCCATCAGCCCATTAACACACACATCGAATTTTGCACCCCATTTGATGCCGGACGGCTTCTCGCCAACGCCTGTGAAGATGACGTCCCCGAAGAATTCTGGCGCGGAATCTATAACATAGGTGGTGGACCGGAATGCCGGGTAGTATTCATCGACTACATGGGCGAAGTCTTTAAAAGGCTGGGAATCGGAGATTATACCAAACTAATGGACCGCAACTGGTTCGCCTTGAGGAATTTCCACTGCCAGTGGTTTGAAGATTCCCACGTTCTTGACGATTTTCTTCACTACCGTCAGGATACTCTGCAAAGCCATATCCAGCAAGTAATTGACAATGCTTCATGGCAAGTAAAACTGGCAGGTATGCCCATAATTAAAAACTTGATTCCAAAATCGCTGGTTAAAAAATTCGTGATGAAACCCATGACCACAAGCAAAGACGGCACCATTAACTGGATTAATAACAACATTGAAGGCAGGATCACTTCATTTTTTAAGTCAAAAGATGAATGGGCCAAAATCCTGGATTGGGAACCGCATAAACCGTTGAGATGCGAGGAATACACCCGACTGGACCACGGTTACGATGAGAATAAACCGAAAACGGAACTTGACATCGAGGATATGAAAGGCGCAGCCAAATTCCGTGGCGGTGAATTTCTTTCTGAAAACATGACAAAAGGCGACCTGACCACCAAACTTCAATGGCGCTGCGCTTTCGGTCACGAATTTGAAGCCAGCCCAACGTTGGTGCTAATGGCAGGACACTGGTGCCCCGAATGCACACCTCCTCCCTGGAATTTTGACGAAATAGCCAAGGTAAATCCTTTCTTTGCCCAGGTATGGTATCCAAATCATGAAAAAACCGAATGTTGCTTCTACGATGAACGCTGTTTCGAAGATATTCTGTAAGCATTGATCCCGCACTCCAAATTTGAGAATGAGGTAAAAAGATGAAATCAGCGATATGGATTATGATAATACTCCTTCTGGCATCAACCCTGCTGGTTGCCTGCAGTGATAATGAAGGAGAAACTCCTTCCCCGACATCTGCTATTACACCAGCACCTACTGCCAGTATCGAACCAACGGAAGAACCGCAGATTGGTATACCTCATCTCCCGGTACCGCAGCATCCGTTCCTGGCGCCCAACGGCAAATCCAGTATGCATAACGATGCCTACATGACGGATACTTATGAGATCAGCGGACCCCTTAATATCAATCCCGAAACCATCTATCAAAGCTATGCTGAAGGCCCCAACACCTGTGCTACTATCAGCTTTGATTCACAGAATCGCATATTGGCTACCGCCGCAGCTATGCTGGGCTATACCATCGTAATGATAGACCCTGATACCCTGGATATAATGGCATCTTATCCCCTTCCTCCTCGCGACCATAGAGACCCGCTGTTTCCCTATGGGGACACGTCCGGTGCAACATATTTTGTCCTTGACTCTCAGGACCACCTTTTATTCACCGATGCTGAAAACGCCATCCAGATAGTCAAATACAGCGATGAAAAAGGTGAATTCGAGCAATTACAGAGATATGATCTTTCGGAGTATGTGGTACCAATGGAATCGCCCGCCAGCGACCACGTTCAGATGACCATCCCCGATTGGGGAAATGAGTACCTGTGGTTTTCTACCCGTTACGGAATTGTGGGCACTGTTGATCGCGATACCAGCGAAGTTAAAACCATCGAACTGAAAGGCGAAGAACTGGAAAATTCTTTCGCTGTTGGCGAGGATGGAGTTTACATGATTTCGGATTATGCCATGTACCGCTTCAGCGCTGATGAAAGCGGAGTTCCGGTGATAGACTGGCGCACAGAATATGATCGCGGGACCAGGATAAAACCAAGTAACTTCAACCAGGGTTCAGGAACAACACCACAACTGTTTGGCGAAATGGTGGCCATCGGTGATAACGCCGAACCGCAAATGCACGTTTTATTCCTCAAACGTTCCGATGGCAGCGAAGTGTGCCGGATTGCGGTATTCGATGAAGGGACAAGCACTACTGAAAATGCCCTTCCCGGCTTAGTACGTGAGGGACCGAACGGCCTCGAATATTCAGTGATAGTGGATAACAACTACGGCATTCTGAGAGATAACATAATGCTTCCTGATGGATCATGGAAAAACCATGAGGGTGGACTTTGCCGGATTGATCTCATCCCGGATGGCAATGGCGGATACACTTGCGAGCAAGTCTGGAGGAACTCGGTGGAATCTTCCAATGTATTGCCCAAACTTTCGCTGGTCGATGGTTTGCTCTATGTATACACTTATGAAAAGGTCCCGGATAACGAGTACGATTACGACTGGTTCCTGACTGCTGTGGATTTTGAAACTGGTGACGTATCATTCAATATCTATACAGGAAGGGGAATGAAATATGCCAATTTCGGTCAGCCGATGTCTCTGGGCCCTGACGGCGAAGCATATCTGGGGACCATGCTTGGCCTGATATGCGTGAGAGATGGGATTCAATAGAAATAGCATGACCTCCGGGCAATTGATGGTTTGTTGGTTGCTGGTTAAATAGTCTTGGGCAAGTTACACAAATGATAGATAAAAGAAACCAAAGTGCAGATTTAGCGCACTCACCCCTATTTGAGTGATTTGACCTTCTTGCTGAGTTCCTGGGCTTTCCCATCATCCATCAATAACTTACCCGATGAATAGCAATACTTTGCCAGTTCATCTAAGAAACTGGCATCCAGAGCCGATATTTCAATGTTCAAGTGCCTGGTAAGTTGTCTATCTATAAACTTTTGGGCGGCGGGACCCATGTATTGCTTGGTAACATCAACAACGTCATCATAAAGCGCCATAATATACCTCTTCTTTTTAACTTCAGTATATATATTTTCCTCGAATGACGCTCAAAGAGCTACTACACTAACCTTACAATTCTCTGGGGGTAAACCACCAAATTTAATGAGGAAATTAAGAAAACGCTGTTTATGAAGGAACTGCTGAATAAGGAAAGACCACACCCGCCAAAATGAAATGGCAATGGGTTTGTGCCCACCGGAATTTTAATGAAGGTAGGATTAATCAGAAATCCCTGAAGAACACAAAAAGGCAGGGCCTCCTTTAGGAGCCACCTGCCTTTCCTTAGTCCCGGGGGAAACTTTCCAATACTTATTTTCGCCTGACTTTTGTTGCCTCAGCTTTGATCGCTTTGACCTCTTTCTCAGTAAACAGACGCCACCCATTTCTATCTTTCAGCTCGACATCGCCGACGATCCCTTCCCGAATCCAGCGGAAAAGAGTCCCCCTGCTGATGCCCGCCATCTCGCATGCCTCGGAGGTTAGATAGTAATTCTTCCCATTTATATCTTTGGGCATTTTATCCTCCTTTTTCTTTACTTATCCAAGGTCTTTTACCTTTTAACTAAACTCTTTGATTCTATCATATCCTACTAATATTTTACCAGATATGAAACAGAATTTGGCAAGTTTTTGTTCAGATGCACAAAAATATCCTGCTCAGCCCGTACCAGCACATAATATTTTAACCTATATGAGCAAAAGATGATACAGGACAAACCCTCAAGTTTTGTGATGGTGAAACCGCAAAGAGTTGGAATTGATCATTAGTTTACTAAACAAATATCTTCGTGACGTTATTGGTATTAAAGGACAATAATTTCAGGCACGCAACTCCAGGATATCTCCCTCCCGGAAGATATGATCTTTCTTGATTTACTGCCCGGGGAACTTGCCGGAACCCCAAATAAGAGCATATTTGAGATTCCGGCGGAAGTCCTTATAAACGGCCTCGGCAGGCTCCTTAAGTGTGCTGCCTTCTTTAATGACCATCGGATCGGGCATGTACGCCTCGATACCCGGCGACTTTGTATACACTCGAATTATTTCCAGCACATCGAAGGATGCCTTGCTCAGGTCATCCAGTCCGGTTTCTTCTGAAGTCAGATGTGGTTCTTCCCATTTATATCTTCAGGTGCTCTACCCTTCTTGTTCGCCTCTTACCCAAGGGCTTTTACCTTCTCACTAAACTCTTTAGCTTTATCATCGCCTATTAACATTTTACCGGATATAAAGCACCATTTGGCAAGTTCTTCCATATTTTTGTTACTGATTGCCGATGGGCTCAAACCCAAATGGCTGGAAATCTGCCGATCTGTAAATTTCTGCCCGGCTGGACCAATATAATCTTTGGCAATTTTTACTACATCATCATATAATGGCATGACTTTACCCCAGTATTATGAATAATCCATACCCTGCTGTACTATTTTAATCCAGAGCAGCTTTTACCTCTTCACTGAATTCAGCCTCCGGTTCTTCATCGTCATCTTCAAGCATGAATTTCATGGAAGCCACCATACGGGCAAAGCTATCGGCCAGGTCACCAATCTCATCTTTGCTGCCGGTTATATCGATCTTCACGCTCATATCGCCCTTGCTGACCTTATCCGCCGCGTTCGTCAACTTTTTAATTGGGCTGACGACACTTCTGCCAAAGAACAGTGAAACGACAGCCACCACCGCCACCATGATGCCCACCACAATCCACGTCATCTGCTGGGTGCTATCTTTTGCATCCGAAATATCGGCCGCCACCGTATCTCTGTTCTGTACCAGTTGCTGTTCAATCGCTTCTACAGGGGCATTGAATGCTTCCATATATGCCGCAACCGAAACCATGAAAGTAGTCCCATCCGCCGTCTGGACATAATTCCCGTTGGCATCCTTTACCGGATAGAATACGGAGAACCTGTCTTTCGGCTCGGCGCCTTCTGATTCAGCAAAGGCAAAAACACCAGAAGAAACATCGGCATTTTGGATACTTCTATCCATGATCGTGTATATATCGGGGAACATCTGCCGCCCCACGTTATCCGGTAGGTTCACAACGATCGGACTGGGGTGGAACTTTGGAACGCCGGTGGCGCCATCACAGAGGACAGTATAACCACCTTCATCACCGCCAACGGGCTGGATGGCAATCCCCCAGAAATAGGGATCTCCGGAATCCCAGTCGAAGGTGGTTCCGGGAGGTCCGGCCGGTTGTGCGGTAACCGTACTGGCCGTATTGGCCGTGATGAATCCCGCGGTGCCATCAGAAGCATTGAGCAGGAATTTCCCGGTCAGGTCGATCGTGTTTCCTCCCTCATCCACGAACCGGTCCCACTGACCGCCCTCGGCAATCGCCAGCGAACCGGCCAGGCTGAGCACTTCCGAATCACTCGCTCCATAATGGATACCGGCATACAAGGGGACCTGGTCATCGGGTGTTTCAAAGATCAAGTAGGTATCACCCTGCAGTTCAGCCATGGTCTTATCCGGATTCTGGGTCAGGTATATTTCCATCTGCCGGGCAACATCCTGAGCCTGCTGGGTGACCATCTGTACGCCCAAGTCATTGAGCGCCTGAGAACTATCCTCCACCGCCGTTGTCGTCATTGCATCGACTTCTTCAATCGAGGTATCTTCCATATCCGAGATGTTTGAAAGGGAAAGGAATCCCAGAATCGCCAGAGGGACAATTGCCAGGATCATTACTACGATTAAAAGTTTGGTTAAAATTGAAATTTTCATTTTGCCTCCTTT
>CAZJQZ010000002.1:0-52063 GCA_964548045.1 uncultured Dehalococcoidia bacterium
TCTCCTTACCCAATTGAACGCAATCCCGTCATTTGTACCGGTATTGGGTTACAAAAACGAATCTCACGCAAATTATACACTTACGCTCCCGGTGATAGCAATGAACCCTCTAAGGCTGCACTTGCACAACACGACCAGAAACCATATTATTGAATCAAGACCAAATCACGATAAGGAAATCATCATATGAAAGCTGCTCTAATCTATGCGCCCGGCGATGTGCGTATCGAACAGGTACCCGATCCTGTCATCAAGCATGACGAGGTATTGGTGAAGGTCATGATATGCGGCATCTGCGGCACCGACGTCCATTACTATCGGGCAGGCGACCCTGCAATGAATGAAAAACCACTGATCCCCGGACACGAATTCAGCGGCGAAATCGTGGAGATCGGGACAAGCGTCGAAGGAGTGAAGGTGGGTGAGAGAATAATCGGAACCGGTCTTCGCGATTGCGGCAAATGCTACTGGTGCCGGCATAAACTGGGGTTCTGCCCCAACCCGACAGTGCCGGGTGAGGGACTGGATGGAGCCTTTGCCGAATATGTGGTGGTGCCGAATCCAATGCCGGGTTCGCTCTTTTTCCAAATACCGGATGATTTCTCCTGGGATAAAGCTGCCACCGTCGAGCCAATATCAGTTTCCTGTTACGCTGTTGAGGAATCACGCCTCAAGAGTGGCGGGACCGTTGTGGTGCTGGGAGCAGGGGTTATCGGGCTGGGCGTTGTGCAGGCATGCAAGGCCAAAGGAGCATCACAGGTAATTGTGAGTGAACCTTCCTCAATGCGCCGGGAAATGGCCCGAAAACTGGGGGCCGATACAATCATCAATCCATTTGAAACCGACCCGGCCCCGGCAGTCACGGAAGCCACCTCAGGGCACATGGCCGATGTAGTCTTCGAGTGCTCCGGAGCGCCGGTGGCCCTCGCGCAGGCAGGTCAGATGATCCAGCCTTTCGGGAAAATAATGCAGGTGGGAATTTACGAAAGGAACCCGGAACTGTCCCCGGAGCAATCCAAGCTGATGTTCCAGTTCAGGAACGCAACCGTTCGCGGTTGCGGCGGACAGAGATGGGATAAAGCGCTGGAGCTTATGCAATCGGGGGAGATTCAAACGGATGATTTGGTCACTCAAACTTTCGCTCTGGATAACATCAGAGAAGCCTTCGAAACGCAGGCAAACTCGGATAAGGCAATCAAGGTGCTGGTGAACATTTGAGCTAGGAGGATGATTCAAATACGGGAAAGTGTGGCCAGGCACTCGATATGATGAGTCTGAGGGAACAGATCAACCGGCAGGATTTCTTCCAGCACGAACGGCCCTCCGCACAGTATTTTCAAGTCACGGGCCAGCGCACCGGGGTCACAGGATACATAGACGATGCGTTTCGGGGGGCTGGCTATGAGCGCCTCCAGAGCCTCCGGCCGGCATCCCACCCGAGGCGGGTCCAGAATGAGAACATCGGGCACCTGGGGAAGAGTCCCGATCACTGTCTCCGTTTTTGCTTCCATCAACTCCACATTAGATAAACCTTCTATATTGGCCCGGGCATCCTCGTTAGCAGAAGCTGATTCTTCAATAGCTATCACTTTCCCGACAAACGGAGCCAGCAGCACCGCGAAGGTTCCCACCCCCGCATAGGCATCAACCACCAGTTCATCGCCCCTCAAGTCCAGCCGCTCCTGAATCAGTTGCCCTATCTGTTCAGCTTGCGGGGTATTCACCTGAAAAAACGAAGGCGAGGCAATGCGAAAACGTCTGTCCTGAAGAGCTTCCACATAATGTTTCTGGCCGGACTCAAGCGGTATATCTTCGGACTTCATTGAGGGCTGGATCAGCCAGTCGCCGGTGTTCGTTCCATAGCGAACGGAAAGCTGGGTAGTCTCGCTGCAATGACCCTGAAGTTGAGAGAGAATATGATTGATCCCGGGGTGCATCAGCAGGCACTCATCAACGCGCAGGAAGCGTCGGCTATCCCGGTTCACAAATCCGAGCGAGCCATCCCTTCGCACCGTGAAACGAGCATGATTGCGATATCCCAGAATTTGAGGCGAAGGCACCACCGGGGACACCGGAACATCCGGCATTTCGCCTATCGTTTCAAGGGCCTCAAGCACTATTTTTCGCTTGAGTTCCAGTTGATATTCGTAGCGGATATGCTGCCATTGACAGCCAGTGCACTGCCCGAAATAAGGACACACCGGGGCAACTCGTTCCGGCGAGGCAGTCTTCGCATCGACCACCCTGGCAGAGGTCCTATTTTTCCCGCGCCAGATGATTTCAACTGTCACTTCCTCACCCGGGATACCCCCAAAAACAAATATCCTCTCCCCATCATGTTCGGCCAGGGTATCACCCATCCACCCCATCGCATCCAGCTTTAGATTGATAAGTTCGGGCGGCTTATCGTCTTTATCCGCAGGCCAATATCTTATGCCACCCACATTATCACCACATTGAACAGGTCAAACCGCCATCGACGATGACCGTCGTGCCGGTAGCATATCCACCGGCTTCCGAAGCAAGGAAAATCACCGCCCCGGCGTACTCTCTGGCAGTGCCTGCACGCTTCAAGGGGATTCTATCAAAAAGGGATTGAAGCTGAGGCATCATCTCGAGACCCGTTTTAAGCTCGGGAGTTTCGATGAAACCCGGGGCCACGGCATTAACCCTTATATTATGTTGGGCCCATTCCACTGCCAGACTCATGGTCAGATTGACAACACCGGCCTTGGCAGCAGCGTAGGCCGCATTGCTGACCTGGGCTCGAAAAGCTTCCCCTGAAGCTATGTTGACGATATTCCCACCACCTTGATCGATCATTGATCGGGCCACCGCTTTGGAACACATGAACGCCGACTTCAAATTGGTGTTCATCATCGAATCCCATGCCCGCTCGCTCATCTCCAGAGTTGCTCTGGGAAAAGACGCTCCAATCACATTCACCAGAACATCAATTCGGCCAAATTCGTCGAGTGTTTTCTTCACCATCCCATCAATCTGTTGAGCTTCGCGCACATCCATCGGCACTGCCAGAGATCGCCTGCCCAGCTTGCGAATTTCTTCCGCCCAAGCTTCAACCCCCTCGGCAGTTCGAGCGGTAACCGCTACATCCGCTCCCGCTTTGGCTATCTCCAGCGCAATTCCGCCACCGGTAGATCGACTGGCGCCGGTAACAATGGCGACCTTCCCTTCCAGTGAAAACAACGAATTCATGTCAGCACCTCCTGTTCAATCAAACTTCACGCACCGAACGATTATACAACACTATCATCCCTTCAGGTCAAAGCATTTGACCAAAAGAAGCCAAATCAGTTAGCATAAACTATCCTTTTTACAGGAGTGAACTATCATGACTGACATGGTCGAAATCGAAAAAATCAAAAGATTGAAATACAAGTACTTCCGCTGCCTCGACAGCAAAAAGTGGGATGAACTGGCAGAGTGTTTTACACCGGATGCCAAAAGCAGCTTTTCCAGCGGGGCATACAGCTTCGAGGGTAGAGAAGCGATCATCGATTTCTTTAAAGAGGGATTGGCCCGGACCCGGCTCAGCATGCACCACGGTCATCACCCGGAAATTGAGCTCACCAGCGAAACCACTGCCACCGGCATCTGGGCGCTGGAGGATTACCTGATCGATACTGAAGGCAACTGGTCCATGCGGGGAGCGGCCTACTATCGGGACGAGTATGCCAAGATAGATGGTGAATGGAAAGTGAAATCCACTGGGTACGACCGCATTTTCGAGGAATTCTGGAACCGTGCCGACAGTCCGAGTTTGAAGATCACCCAGAACATGTTCGCCGATTCCTGATACAAGTCAGGTTCGGGAAGCGCATGAAAAGATGAGAGTAAATCAAGGCTCTCCCGGCAGTTTTCTTACGGGCCATATTTCACCACTCCAGTTGCAATCGAATACCCCGATACAGTACAATGCCAGCGTATGGAATCCGGTGGCGAATTACGCAACCTGCCCGGAGTGGATAAGATCATCTCCGCTGAACGGATCGCAAAGCTCCGTGAGGAATACTCGCACGAAGCTATCGTAGATATCACCCGCCAGCAAATTGATGAACTCCGCACTTCCCTGCTTGCAGGAAACCCCAGCCCCGCTTTTGACGAAATCGTCAATTCAGTAGTAATGAAAATCGAAGCGCTGGGAACCATCGGGCCGAGGCCAGTCATCAACGCCACCGGGGTCATCATTCACACCAATCTGGGCAGGGCTCCACTGAGCGCCGAAGCCATAGCTGCCATGAAACCCGCATCCGAAGGGTTTACTAATCTGGAACTCGATCTGGAGAGCGGAAAGAGGGGTTCACGCAACGTCCATGTTGAATCTTTGTTATGTCAACTGACTGGCGCCGAGGATGCCTTAGTGGTGAACAACAACGCCTCCGGAGTTCTGCTGGCACTGAGCGCCCTGGCCAAACGCAAGGAAGTGATCGTTTCCCGAGGGCATGCGGTGGAGATCGGTGGCAAGTTCCGCATCCCGGACGTAATGCGCCAGAGCGGAGCCAAACTGGTAGAGATAGGCACCACCAACAAAACATATATTTCCGATTACGAAGAAGCTATCACCGATAGAACTGCGGCCCTGCTGCACGTTCACTTGAGCAACTTCAAGCTGGTAGGCTTTACCGAGGAAGTCTCAATTGAAGAATTGGCCAACCTTGGCAAACGGCATCAGGTAACCGTGCTGCATGACCTCGGCAGCGGCTGCCTGCTGGACACTACCGAATTCGGGCTGGCCTATGAGCCACGCGTCCAGGACAGCATAGCTACAGGAGTCGGACTGGCCATGTTCTCCGGCGACAAGCTGCTGGGCGGCCCGCAGGCAGGGATCATCGTGGGAGAAAAATCCCTGATCGCCAAACTCAAAAAACATCCGCTGGCAAGGGCAACCCGCATCGATAAAATCAGGCTGGCAGCGCTTTCGGCTACACTGATCCACTTTCTCAAAGGGGAAGCAACAACCAAAATCCCGGTCTGGCAAATGATCGCTACTCCACTGACTGAAATAGAAAAGCGGGCCAAACGTTGGGCCGAGGAAATAGGCGCAAATGCTACCGTGAGAGAAGGGGAATCGACAATCGGGGGAGGGAGCCTGCCGGGAGGAACATTGCCTACCAGACTGGTTATCATCCAACCGAAAGGAAAAGTTCAGGATTTGGCCCGCAAACTGCGCGCCCAACCTCTGCCAATCATAGGCCGGGTGGAGAAAAACGCCCTGGCGCTTGACCCCCGCAGCGTCCTTCCAGAAGAAGACACCAACATGCTGAAGATACTAAAGAACGTGTTATAAATCGCTTTTCTTCTCATCATCAGCCCATGCACCCGCACCAATCAGCGGCACAAATCTGCACCCTCCGAGGTCTTTGGTGGAAATTCCCCATTTCCCCTTGGTAATTTTCAACAGCTTTTGTTCGTGACGGCCACCCACCGGGATTACCAGCCTGCCTCCCGGAGCCAGTTGATCCACGAGAACCGGGGGAACATCCGGGGCAGCAGCAGTGACAATGATGCCATCATACGGAGCCCCTTCGGGCCAGCCCAGTGTCTCTTCAGCCGGATGAATCTCGATATTCTCATAGCCCAGACTTTCCAGTGTTTGCCGGGCCAGTTCAATGAGTTGAGGGTGACGTTCCACGCTAGTTACCTGCCTGGCCATACCGGCCAGTATGGCCGCCTGATAGCCTCTGCCGGTTCCAATCTCAAGTATCCGATCCTGACTGGCAATATCCAGAGCACTGGTCATCAGGGCGATGATGAAAGGCTGGGAAATGGTCTGCCCCATTTCGATGGGAAGAGGATTATCATCGTAAGCTGAATTCCGGCTGGGCGCAGGGACAAACAGTTCCCTCGGAACAAGTTCCATCACCTCGATAACCCGTTCATCGTTAATACGTTGCGACAGTCGATGGAACAGCTGAGTTTTGGCCATTTCGAGGTCACTATCGCCCTGCATCTCTATTCCTCAGGCACGTACTTGGAAGCACATTTGGTGATTATCTCCACAGCATCAAAGTGGCCATCCGGGAACAGTTCACCTTTTACGGTAACACCCCGCCCCTCGCTGAAGTTATCCGGTTCCGCTTTGGCATAAAACACCCGAATGCTATCACTTTCATTCTCATCTACCAAAACAAACTCCAGACGCAAAGAATGGGAATCATGCACCACGGAACCTTCCCCCACTTTGCCGTCAACCCGAACCGTCTCTCCATAAACAGATTCTCTATTTTCCAGCAACTCGCTGACCGTGTAAGCCTTCATCGAGCAACTGCTCAAAGCAGTGAAAAAGATAGCCCCCACTGCAATGCATATCAAGATTCCGCCAATGATATATCTTTTCTTACGCAATCTTCTATCCTCGTTTACGTACTCAATTAATTATATAACAGCCAAATGATAAAGACCAAATCCGGTTTGTTGTGGCTTAGAACTGGAGCTAGTATAATCTGAATCGATGAAAGTGAGCGAACTGGGCGAATTCGGATTGATCGATATTATGCATCGGATAGTCGCTGAACCCGCAGCAAATTCCGGCCTCATGCTGGGCATCGGCGATGATGCGGCGGCATGGCGGTGTGACGAATCAGTGCAGCTTGTCACTACGGATATGCTGATCGAGGGCATACACTTCAGTCCGAATACAACTTCGTGGCATGACCTGGGATGGAAATCTCTGGCGGTGAATTTGAGCGATATTGCGGCAATGGGTGGAACGCCGGTGCACGCTCTAATCTCACTTGGGCTGCTCCCGGAGACAGAAGTCGAGCAGGCGACTGAACTCTATCGAGGCATGGCCGAGATCGCCCGCGAATTCGGATTGAGCATTATCGGAGGGGACACCACTGAAGCCCCGGTACTTATTATCAGTCCAACTGTGACCGGCCGGACAGAAAAGGATCAGCTGATGACCCGCTCGGGAGCGAAACCCGGCGATCTGATTGCGGTTACCGGGAATCTGGGAGCATCGGCTGCAGGATTGAAACTTTTGCAGGGGGAAATTCATCTCGATTCGGAAGCAGAATCCAATTTAAAAAACGCGCACCGCAGGCCCTTTCCGAGAATCAATGAAGGGAAAATATTAGTGCAATGCGGAGTGAAATCAGCTATCGATATCAGCGATGGGCTAATCGCTGATCTGACTCATATCTGCCAGTCAAGCCAGGTGGGTGCCAGGGTATTTGCCGAGAACATCCCCATCCATCCGAATGTAGAAAACTGCTTCCCCGAAGAAGCCCTTTTTCTGGCACTTTCCGGGGGAGAAGATTACGAATTGCTGTTCACCGCTCATGAGGAAATCATCGAAGCCGCAAAACAGCATCTTTCGGTTTCAATAACAGTAATTGGAGAGATTATCAGCGAAAGTCCGGGGAACGTGACAGTTTTAGATAAAAACGGAAACCCGATCATCCCTCAAAAGGTTGGATGGGAACATTTTGATAAAAGAAGATAACATATTTGAAATCCCTACCCACAACCCCGAACAAACACAGCAATTCGGAACCGAGATCGGCAAACTGGCACAGGCCGGCGATCTGATATTGCTGGTGGGGAACTTGGGAGCAGGGAAAACCTGCCTCACCCAGGGAATCGCCTGGGGAGTGGGCTTCGATGGTTACGCCTCCAGCCCCTCTTTCGTGCTGGTTAAGGAATACCCGGGCAGGTTGATACTTTACCATATCGACCTCTACCGACTCGATGATATCGAAGAAATCTCCGAACTGGGCATTGATGATTATCTTTACGGCGAAGGCATTTGCGTGGTAGAGTGGGCAGATAAGGCTCCGGATTATTTCCCTTCGGAGCATCTAATCATCAGCATCGAACACATATCGGAGTCTGAGCGTCACTTACGGTTACAGGGAAACGGGCCCAGATACACTCACTTGACGGAGCAACTGAAAGAAAAATGGAACTTGCCATAGATACATCAACAAACACAGCCGGCATTGCCCTATCGCACCAGGGACTAGTGACAGACGAATTCATCTGGCAAACAAATCACAACCACACCGTGGAACTTGTTCCCAACATGATCGGGATGCTGGAAAAACATCGACTGGCCATCACCGATATCTCAGCTATAGCGGTCGCCAGAGGGCCGGGCAGCTTCAACGGATTGCGGGTCGGGCTGGCCACAGCCAAAGGACTGGCCTTTGCTCTCGGAATTGGGCTGGTCAGCACAGGCACGCTGGATATCATCGCTTTCGCCCATGCCGACTCCAGAATCCCTATTTGCGCCATTCTGCAAGCAGGCCGAGGAGAAATAGCTACAGCCATCTTTCAAAAACATGACGATGACTGGCAAAAAACAGTGCCGGAACACGTGACTACTATTAACAGCCTGCGTGCGAAAATCAATGAGCGAACGATCTTTTGCGGAGAGATCAGTGAAGAACAACAGGCTCAACTGGCAGACAAACTGGGAGAAAAAGCATCTTTCCCACAGGAAACGGCTATTCAAGGCAGAGCAGGGTGTCTTGCGAAACTCGGATGGTGTAAAATAGAAGCCGGGGATTTTGATAACCACTCAACACTTCAGCCTTTATATTTGAAAAAACCTTCCATCACCAAGCCCAAAAGGAGGAAGAATGATGCGATGTCCAATATGCGGACGGGAATGTAATGACGAATCGGAACTGATGGCCTGTATCACCTCTCACATGCAACAGGAAGTAGCCAACAATCTCAGGAAATGCAGCGGGTTTACCTGATGATGATGGCAAGCCAGTTGACTATGGCCAGTGTAAGCACTCATACGGCCCCGCAGGATGTGGTTAACACATTCCGGGAAGTCTACGGACTCATTGAAAATCTGGTGGACAAGCGTGATGTAAACGCCGAGATCGATCAGTGGCTACAGCACCGCAAGAAGAATCCCGAAGAATAATCCGGCGAGGAGCATAATGGCAGAAGAACTCGGCAAAATGGAAAAACCAGATGTGGAAAGTTTCACCGGCACTCGAAAACTCATAGTGGCGCCACTCATATTTTCAGGCAAAGACGCCCCTGAAGATTTCATGGAAATATTCAAACGATGCTGGAATCAGATCCATGAACAGGTGGAAAATCTGGAAACAAAACTGGGGAAGATTTCACGTATCTACCATGAGATGATTTTCAATGATGGCGAAGAAGGACTGAAAATACTGGAACAACTCAATCCGGAGAGTTTCAAGTTAGTCAAAAACCAATGCGAAGCAGGAGCAGAGCTTCAGGCAACCGAGGAAGTTGAACTGGCCATGGAGAACATGGATTGGGAAAGATGTCTCATGGTAGCCATGGGACAGAAGGCACGAAGCAAAGTTATCCAGTTCCATCAGGAATCAAGTTCGGCACGATACCAGCACATCAGCCAGAGAATCGATGAAACACTTAAGGGTAGTGAGATCGGATTGCTGTTTATTCGGGAAGGCCATCCCACTCAATTCCCGAAGGAAATAGATGTATTCAACGTAGCCCCACCATCGCTGGACGAATTCAATCGCTGGCTGCGAAACTACTCACAGAAGATGTCCTCTCAGGCACCCGAGTCCTGAGTTAACAACGATAACAGCTGATTTAATTCCAATCATACATTTCGATGTTCCCATATTGAAAAGCCCTCGCTTAAAGCGAGGGCTTTTGATTGGAGGTGGGCACTCTCCAAATTCAAACTTATTTATCTTTTCTCGAAGACGCACCATACGGAGTTATGCCAAATTCGCCAACCCAGCTATTCGCCGATTCCTTGTGCTCCTCAATCACCTGCTTGAGTTCATTGTATACAATTTCCGTCGGCCTTGAAGGAAGATAGGAAAGCATTCTGGCAAGCTCCCGCAATTCCTCTTCCGACATGAGCATCAACCGCAGATTGCCCTGAGCACGCATCTTTTCAGCCTCTTCAGGATAACCATTTGACTCCGCTACCGAGGCCCGTATCGAACTCAAAACATGGTATCTTACCAGATCAAAACTTGCCATTTTTCTCCCTCCTCTTACCGGATATCTGTCTTTTCGATTTCAAATACAGATTACCAGTCAAAGGTAAATTCCTTCGTCAACGCATGTAACATATTGGTGAAAATCAGGTAAATATTCGGTAAAGTCTTTTTGCGACAGTGTCCAGCTATCTCAAAGAGTAATCGGTTGCCTTTTTGGATTATCTTCGCCCCCCAGGATTTCCCCGTCCTCTTTGTATCGCTTCAAGAGAAAATGGGTTACCGTCCCCTGCACCTGTTCCAGAGTTGCCAGCTTCCGCGATACAAATCCGGCCACATCCTGCATCGTCCTACCGATTACCAGCACAGCCAAATCGTAGCCCCCGGAAACCAGATAAGCTGACCGAACTTCAGGGAAACGATAAATTCGCTCCGCCACGGAGTCAAAACCAACCTCGCGCTGCGGCTGCAACTTGACTTCGATAAGGGCCAAAACCTCTTCTCTGCCCAGCTTCTCCCAGTTGACCATCGTCTTGTATCTGGCAATAGTACGGTCTTTTTCAGCCTGACGGATGGATTCCTTTACCTCATCCACACCCTTGCCCGTCATTGTGGCAATCTGCTCAGGAGTGGTTCGTGCATCATCTTCGAGTATCTTGAGAATCTCTTCCATAATTACCCCCCTATTGCCGATTTTCAAATCTCATAATACCACGTTTTCTGACTAGTGAATACTGAACACCTAGCACTTTGGAACACCGATTTCACCGGGGAACCCCCTCGCTTTGGGAATTCCTGAGGTATTCCCCATAATCGGCCAGATGGGCCAGCACCTTTGCAGCACGCCCCACACTCGGGTAGGTGAGAATGCCATTCTCCATAAGATGAGTAATGGTCGAAAACTCCTCAATCCCGGAAGGGGGGAGGAAAAACACCGGTTTGCCGAGTTCATCCATCCGTTTGATCACCTGTTTGAGTTGCTCCATTTCCCGGTTTTCCTCGCCAGTTATGAATTTATCCATCTCATCGGAAATATCCGAATGGACATAATCCATCACGATAGTTCGAATGGCCTCGGCAAATCCCACTGCCAGCGAGAAAACCGCATCGACATTTTCATCCTCAATCAGCTCCAGCACACATGGATAAGTAAGAGTAGTTTCTCCCACCATATCAACCGGGTTGGACTGAGGCCAGCGTGGAGGAAGAATCGCATTCAGTTTCTCAACCGTGGACCGGGAAATATCCGCTATCTCAAGCCGTTGGCGAGCACAGGCATCAGTTGCAATGACACCCGGGCCGCCTCCTCCGGTCAGGATTCCCACCTTTCTTCCTTTGGGAATCGGCTGACGAAGCAGGGCCCCTGCCGTATCCAGCATCTCTTCAACGTCATCCACCCTGATGACCCCTGTCTGCTTGAAAACCGCATCGTAGATTCGATCTTCCCCAGCCAGCGAAGCAGTGTGTGAATGAGCCGCCCTGGCACCTGCCCCGGTTCTGCCGGCCTTGAGCACCACTATCGGCTTGCGCTTCGTGATCTCTTTAGCCAGTTCCAGAAACCGCCGACCTTGCCGCAATCCTTCCACATAAGCAACAATCACTCGGGTATCATCATCATCGCCAAATTGCTCCAGATAGTCTTCAAAGGTGAGGTCAGCTTCATTTCCGCTGCTGACGAATTTGGAAAAGCCAATCCCCATCGCCATGCCATTGCGAATAACAGTAAGCCCAAAATTACCGCTCTGTGAAATGAGCCCCACACCACCCTTTGTGACGCCAGTTACCCAGGGAGAAGTATAGAAATCGGAATGCGTATCCAGATGGCCCATAGAATTGGACCCTACCAGCCGCATCCCACTCGCTCGCGCTGCTTCGACCATCTTCCGCTCCACCTCTCCCCCCTCTTCCCCTACTTCCCCAAAGCCAGCGGTGATAATCTCTGCGACCTTCACACCCTTTTGAGCACATTCCAGAATAGCACCGGGAACAAACTGCGGCGGAACAGTCACCACCGCAAGATCAATCGGCCCCGGCACATCGGCTATGCTTTGGTATGCCCTGACCCCCAGCACTTCAGAGGATTCTTTGTTAACAGGATAAACCGCTCGCCCTGACCCCGAAGCCAGCACGCGATTGATAATGTTAAATCCCCACTTGCCGAAGGTATTGGAAGCACCAATAACCGCTACGGATTGCGGATTAAAAATGCATTTGAACTGATTGGAATCCATATGTTGAATGTGTTATATAATTAAGGAACCTCTGATTATCCCCCTTTTGCAAAGGGGGAAACAGGGGGATTGAAGCTGAGGGACACCCCCAGACCCCCGAAGTCACCTCTTGATCAGAGTTTCCTTAAGGCATTAATTATGGGAATTCCTCTCCTACCCAGCTGTGACAAAATATCGGAAAGCCGCCCTTCCTCGGGATCGGGACTCCCTATGTTCCGCTTTCCCAGCTTCCCAAATATTCCTCTTGTTCGGCCGTGAGCGTATCGATCTCGATTTCCATTGCCTGAAGTTTGAGCAGACCTACTTCAAGATCGATATCCTTCGGAACACCGTACACTTTATTCTCAAGAGACTTGCTATTTTTGACCATGTATTCCGCACAAAGAGCCTGATTGGCAAAACTCATATCCATCACACTGGCCGGATGCCCTTCGGCCGCTGCAAGGTTGATCAAACGGCCCTCGCCCAGCAGGAACAGGCTGCGGCCATCAGCCATAACATATTCATCCACGAACGGCCTTGGCACTCGTTTTTCTTTCGCCATGCTCTCAAGCGCGGGGATATTTATCTCAACATTGAAATGACCGCTATTGGCAAGAACGGCACCGTGCTTCATCACATCGAAGTGCCGCTTATCCAGGCAATGCTTATCCCCCGTAGCTGAAATAAAGATGCTGCCGATTTTGGCCGCCTCAAGCAAGGGCATAACTTCATACCCATCCATTACAGCTTCCAGCGCACGGATCGAATCCACTTCGGTGACTATTACATTCGCCCCCAAACCCCGGGCTCGCATGGCAATCCCTCGGCCACACCATCCATATCCGGTAACCACTACTTTCTTCCCTGCCCACAGGACATTCGTCGCTCGCGTGATACCATCTATCGTGCTCTGGCCAGTTCCGTATCGATTGTCGAAGAAGTGCTTGGTATCCGCATCATTGACAGCCACTATGGGATATCTCAGTTTGGACTGCTCTTCCATACTACGCAACCGGATTACCCCGGTGGTAGTCTCCTCGGTGCCACCTATAATATCATCCAAACATTCCGTTCGATCCTTGTGAATCGTAGCCACCAGATCACAACCATCATCCATAGTCAGATGCGGTTTTTGATCCAGATTGGTGTGAATGTGCTGATAATAGAGATCGTCAGCTTCACCCTTTATTGCAAACGTAGGTATTCCCGCCTCTACCAGTGCCGCCGCCGCCGCATCCTGAGTACTGAGCGGATTGGAGGCACAAAGAGACACTTCAGCCCCACCCTCTTGCAACGTCAAAGCCAGGTTGGCCGTCTCCGTGGTAATATGCAGGCAACCGGCAATACGTATTCCCTGCAAAGGTTTTTCCCTGGCAAATCTTTCCTTAATAAGCTTAAGCACAGGCATGTCATTGGCTGCCCAAGCTATACTGGCCCGACCTGCCTCCGCAAGCGCCATATCTTTCACATCATAATCCGGGGCACTATCCATCTGGTTCCATCCTTTCTTCATATTTAGGTATCAGTCCGATTTTTCGACACACGTTGTTTATTATAACACCTATAAAGCTTTTGCGATGCCCCACACCCTCAACAATCTGGCAATGGTCTCTATATCCCAGGCTCGTATAGGTACGCACCGCCGGAAGGTTATATGATTCCACATTGAGTACCACCTCACCACACTGCTCCAGCAATTTCGAAGTAACCGAACTGACACAAATCGTCGCCAATCCCATGTTACGATAAGCAGGATGAGTCATAACATTGCCCACATAAGCAATATTATAAGTAGGCTCAATGAGATGAGTTCCGGCCACGGCCACCAACTGCCCATCCTGCCAGATGCCATAATACACACCTCTCCTGATCTGAGCAGCAGTGAAATTGCCACTGTTTGCCAGAGAATAAAGCCGATTCACTTCACCCACCTGAGAGGGCTTCAGCCGCGTTGCTTTCTCGTCAACCGGGGTGAATCCATCTCTCGTGACCACCATCCGCTTCATGAGCAAGTGCCACTCAAGTTCATAAAAACTTCTGAAGGTATCCAGATGCTCCGGTTCGCAGGTAATGAAAGTCCTGCCGGGAAGCCCGACAGAGTCAAGCAGGAATTCAAGAATCGAGGAGTCTCCCATGATAAACATATAAGTCGGGAACAGGCCCCGGGCCACAAGGCAAAACGCAGAACGTTCCCCTTGAGTGGCCACATGCCATTTGACGATTTCCGGGAAGCTGGCCTCAAGGTGAGCAAAGGCCGATACCGCATAAACGCGCCGGGGCTCAAGATAAGAGAGAACTTCAGCCCTGTTCGTGAGCTTCCGCACGAAAGGCAAAGAGGATTGCTTCCCCGGTGGCATTTCCCCGGGCTTTCGGCCTAACTTGAGACTCATGTTTCTTGTCCAGGAAACCATCCGGCAACATTTTCAGGCACAGGCACGGTACCGATCAGGATTGGCTTCTGATGGCAATCGCTGCCACCGGTCATTATGAGCCCATGCTTTTTGGCAAATTCGATATAGTGATTCGTAGTTTCGGGATCGTGTCGAGAGTGCCAGCATTCAACGCCGTCAATATAATTCAGCATCTGATCTTCGATCACCCGGGTTTGTTCATTCAAATCAGTCGATATCTTCGCCAGCGAAGTTCCGTTAGGATCATTAGGGTGCGCATGAACCAGTATTCCACCGGCACCCCTGATCAACCGTGAAGCTTCAGCCAGCAAAAGCGGATACTTGGGCACATCGCACTTGACCAGATATTTATCGAAGGCTTCCTGTCTGTTTGCAACAATTCCTTTTTCAATCAGGTAATTCGCGATGTGAGGCCTGCCAAATGAGCCATCGACGCTCTCCTGAATCTGCTGAAGGTCATCATCGGTAAAAAGTTCAATCCCTTCCTTTTCGAATTCTATATTCAAATTTTGAAGTATCTGTCGAGCTCTATTCTCCCGGTGATCCCGGATCAGTTGCAGTTTTTCTTTCAATTCCCGATTTTTATGATCGAACCGGTAGCCGAGGAAATCCAGTGAAACGGGCTTCCCTCCCGGATATTCAAAAGTAACATTCAATTCAACCCCGGTGACATAAGCAATCCCACAATCTTTGGCAAGCGAGATCGCTTTTTCCTGGCATTCAATGGAATCGTGATCGGTGATCGATATTAAATCGATCCCCCTGTTTTTGGCCTCCTGGAAAACTTCTTCGATAGACAGGTTACCATCGGAACCGGTTCTGGTGTGGATGTGAAGATCGATTTTCATTTGATATTTTTCGCTGCAAACTCACCCAGAATGCAGGCATTCTCCGCAGTCAGCCGAGCTCCCCGCTGACTCACTGCCAATGCCCCGGCCTTTGTGCCAATTGAACCACAGGCATTGATATTCAGACCCTCACATAAACCATACAAAACCCCGCCGGCATAGGCATCACCCGCCCCATTCGTATCGACAACCTCAACCATCTGCGCCGGGAAAGAAACCCTCTCATTCCCTCTGGCAATATGCGAACCCGCCCCACCCTCTTTCACAACCGCTACATCACAGACCGCACTAATCTGAGCCAGCGACTCTTGAGGTGAACACCCGGTAAAAGCCAGACATTCGTCCTCGTTGGCAAAGATGATATCCAGATGGGTCTTCGCCTTTTCCTGTAGATACTCCAGATTCTCCTGCACTACCCCAAATGAGGAAAGGTCCATCGATATCCTCTGTCCATTTGCCCTGGCCGTATTGAGGATATGATCGATCAATTCTCGATTGAAAACCAGGTAAGCTTCCACGTGGACTAGCGGAGCCTGATTCAGCAACTCCGCAGAGATATCAGCCGGACTCAGTTCCACCGCAGCCCCCAGATTGGTGGCAAATGTTCGCTGCCCATCCGGCGTGACCAGTGTCAATCCGATTCCCGTTGGCGTAGTTTGCGAAGTCAGGCTGAAGAATTTCACCCCCGCTTTTTCCGTTTCATTCCTGAAATACTCTCCGATCTCATCTTCACCTATCTTCCCGATAAACCCGGATTTCCCGCCACAATGTGCAAACGAGGCCATGATATTGGCCGTGGCTCCCCCGGGAGAAAACTCCTGCGGGAAATCAGACAACTTTGCCAGCAATTCCTTCGAACGGTCAGCTTCAACCAGCGTCATCCCGCCTTTCGGTAATTCCTCTGCCGAAAGAAATTCGTCATCGACCTTTACTGTTATGTCAACCAAGGCCGAGCCAATCCCTATTATTTCCAAATCCATTCTATTCACCATTCAGAGCATATAAGCATCGAAACTCTTTTGAGACTTCAGCGGTCAACTGCAGCGCTTTTTCCGCCAGAGGTTGCGATATTGACCCCATGCCACACGATGGAGTAATCAGGCATTGTTCCAGCAGCACATCCCGATTGATACCCTTCCCAACCAGCGAATCCATCAAACTCTGCATCCGTCCCAGTAATCCGGAGGCCGTCACATTGGGCAAGGTTTCTTCCTCACTGGGGACAATCCCCCATGCCAGCACGCCTCCACGTTCCAGAAAAGCCTTAAGATCAACCGGATAAAGTGCCAGCGCTTCGCCGTAATTATAAGCATCAAAATTGAGGATATCGATATCGGTGGCCATCAGAACCGACCAGTCAGTATTGCCGCAACAATGCATCCCCTTCAGCCCCGCAAGTCCGGCAAGCGCCTCATTGGTGAGATTAATCACTGTATCGTTATCCAGCGCTACAAACGCCGACCCCAGAGAGGCCAGATAAGGCTCATCGAGGAAGATAATAGTCTCAGCCGAGAGTTTGGCCAACTCCTTTTCCATCCAGGCCGCCTTCAATCTCAAATGCCGGGCAATGGCATCAGCAAGGGTTTCATCGTAAAGGGTGGGCCGGCGATTCTGATCAGTAACCACCAGGCCAAAACTTATCGGCCCGGTCACCTGCCCTTTCACCGCCACAGCCGAATCCAATTTCCGGGAGAGAAACTCATAGAATCCCGGAGCATAAGTCCGGCTAATGGCATGCCCATCCAGATCATTTTCGATATAGTCAACGTAGAGTTTTTCCATCCCATCGGAAAGATCAACTGAACGATCAATATAAATGCGCTCATCCTCAATTATAACGCCGGGCAGGTCCTCGCTATACTGAGCATACATATTCTCCAGAAAAGAGCGGTTGGGAAGCTGCGGCCAGACAGGTATATCAGGCAGATATTTTATCGCCAGCGAACACGCCTCAACCGGATCGGTATGGGGCATGCTTCCTATTGCTGTGGGAAGTCCTTTTGGTTTAAAGTCTTTTCGGTCCAATTTCACCCTGCCTTAGCTGATGTATTTCCCGATCAACAAATCAAGATCCTTCTTCACCCGATCGGAAATGAGTTCCGGAGAAGTCACAATGGCATTCTCCAGAGCATTAACACACACACAAAATCTTTTCTGGGGGATATTAGCCGCAGCCAGCCTTATGATATTCTTGGCTCGATCTATATTCTGGTTCAGTATTTCGATTATCTCCTCAATGCGAACCTGATCCAAATCATCGTGCCAGGAATCGTAATCAGTGACACAAGCCAGCGCAGCATAACAGATTTCCGCTTCCCTGGCCAGTTTTGCCTCCGGTAAAACTGTCATCCCGATGATATCGGCACCCCATGATTTATACAGCCTCGATTCAGCCTTGGTGGAAAACTGCGGCCCTTCCATAGCAATAAAGGTACCGCCACGATGAACCGTTGCCCCAACTTCGTGAGCCGCCTGAAAAAGGATCTGGCTCAAAGCCGGACAAAAAGGTTCGGAATAGGGAATGTGCACAACTATTCCATCGCTGAAAAATGAGTTCACCCGTCCCCTGGTCCGGTCAATAACCTGATCCGGAACAATCAGGTCCCTGGGTTTCAATTCCTCCTTGAAACTGCCACACGAATTGATGGCGATAATCCACTCCACACCGAGCGACTTGAGGGCATAAATATTAGCCCTCGCCGGGATTTCGTGAGGAGGAAACCGATGCCCCCGGCCATGCCTCGGCAGGAAAGCAATGTTCGTTCCTTCCAGTACCCCAATTGCAATGGAATCGCTGGGATCACCGAATGGAGTGCTGATTTTGACCTCTTCCACATTGGTCATGCCCTCGATTTCATAAAGTCCTGTGCCACCGATAACTCCAATCTTAGCTTCCGGCATTCAATTCTCCTTTCCGCATTGCCCAGAGACTTTCCGTATAAGGGTTTCTAGCTATACCTTCTTCGGTAATTATAGCAGACACATACCGATGCGGAGTAACGTCAAAGGCAGGGTTGGCAGCTCGAACCCCTTCCGGGGCAATCCGCGAGCCATAGGGATGAGTCACTTCCTCCGGGTTTCTTTCTTCGATAGGTATTTCATCACCCGATCCGAGATGGAAATCAATGGTACTCACAGGCGCTGCCACATAAAAAGGGATACCGTTTTCGTGAGCCAGCACGGCAACGCTGTAAGTGCCAATCTTATTAGCTACATCCCCATTAGCGGCAATTCTGTCAGCTCCCACAACCACACAATCGATCTTGCCAGCTTTCATGAAATGCCCGGCCATGTTATCAGTAATAAGTGTCACCGGGATATCGGCCCGCATCAACTCCCATGTCGTAAGCCGCGCACCTTGAAGCAAGGGGCGGGTCTCATCGGCAAATACTTCAATATTTTTCCCCTGCTCATGAGCCGCACCAATTATCCCCAGCGCCGTGCCATAACCGGCGGTAGCCAGCGCCCCGGCATTGCAATGGGTCAATACGCTAAACCCATTCCCGATTAATTCAGCCCCATTTTGACTCATCCTCCGATCATCTTCCGCCGTTTCCCTCTCGATCACTCCGGCTTCTTCAATTAGTTTCGATTTGATTCCACCTACATCCGATCCGACTTGAGCAACACGATTCATTCGATCCAAGGCCCAGAATAAATTGACCGCGGTGGGGCGAGTGGCAGCAATAGTCTGCGAAACCTCATGCAATCTGGCCAGGAATTCATCTTTCGACGCAGTCTCAATAGCCTGAGCGCCAAGAGCCAACCCGAAGGCCGCCGCCACGCCAATGGCAGGCGCCCCGCGGATCCGGAGCTTCCTGATAGCCTCACAGATTCCGGGAACGTCATTCACCTCCAGATAAGTTTCCTCCCACGGAAGACGTGTCTGATCCAGAAGTATTATCCTGCCTTCCCGCCAATCGATTGGTTTGATGTTCATTGTGCCCTCATATCAATCAGAACCTTGAGCGCATCAGTCCGGCCAGATCGCTCAAAGGCAGCGTTTGACTTTTCGATGGGATACCGGGCAGTAATCAATCTTTCGATAGGCATATCAGGAAACGATTGCAACATCCGCAAGCCATCTTTGAACTGCCCGCAACGGGAACCGATAACCGTCTGCTCATTTATCACCAGCGACGAAAGGTTAAGTTTGCCATCCGCCGCAACGGTTGATTTCAACACAATGGTTCCCCTCGGAGCACACAGTTCCATCGCCTGATTGATCCCATCAGCCGATCCGGTAGCCTCAACAACGATATCCGCTCCCGGCTCAATCTTGTTGACATCGCGGGTCGTTTTCAAATGCCGCCATCCGGCTACTTCGAGTTTTTCAATATGGTGTCCCACCAGGCTCACATCGGAAAGAACGGTGGAAAGAACCCAAGCACACAGAATTCCCAGTTTGCCATCTCCAAGAACAATCGCCCGCTTCCATCTCTCTGGTTTGAGTTGTTCCAGTATTTCACATGCCGCTGAAAGCGGCTCGGTGAAAACCGCCCGCTCATCTGAAATCTCAGGGGGAACTTCCCGCAGGTTGGCAATCGGCAGGATGCAGTAATCGGCCATGCAGCCATCCAGATTCAGAATGCCCAGTGTACTCCTTTCAGGGCAATGCCGTCCCAAGCCAACATCGCACAGGTCGCACTTGCCGCAAGCAATGTTGATCTCGCCGACCACCCTTTTGCCAACCCAAGCAGCATCCTCGCAACTCTCAACCGTGCCCACAAACTCATGTCCCAGTATCCCGACGAACCCCATGTAACCTTTCATAATTTCCAGATCGGTCTGGCAAATACCAGCAAAATGCACCCGAATCCGCGCCCAGTCTGCCGGAACGTCAGGCACCGTATGATCCGGGACAAACTGCAAATCCTCATTAAAAATAACTGCTCGCATAATCAACCAAACAGCAGAGGCGCATTGCAAAGTGCCCCTACCAGCAAACTATTCCTTTGCTCTGCAAGAAAGCTACTGCATTGCGAGCAGCCTGTGGATCATTCCACTCACCAATTTCGCATACCCGGATTATATTCTCCGGCAAATTACGGGCAATCATATCCCAGTTCAAATCGCCAGTGCCCGGCGCACAATGATCCCTGAGGCCCCGGACATCATGCAGGTGAACGCCGATCAGCCGGTCACCAAGAGCCGCAAACCAATCCTCATGCGGCGTAAAGCCGATCCGCGATTGTATTTCCGCATGGCCTACATCATGCCAGTAACCCACTACTTCCGGCTGGAACTCTTCAAGAATATCCATCATCTCATACAGATTGGGAATCTCATGATAATTGACCCGGTTTTCCAGCCCTAACCGGATGCCATTTGAGCGAGCATATCCCGCAAGCTCCAGCAGGCTCTCTTTGGTCAAATCCACATGCGGACATGCCATGAACTGGCGGGCTTTTACGAGTACATCCTTCAACTCCTCGAATTCCTGACTGTCCATTCTTTCCTGCTCACAAAGCTTCCGCATGTCCTTTTCTATTTCCGGATTCATATCGGCATAACCGGCATGCACCACTACCACCTTCGCCCCCACTTCAACGGCCAGATCAATGGTCCGCTTGACACCCTCAATCGCCAGTTTCCGCACATCCTCATCAAAAGAACTCAATGAAAGAGTACTGGCAAGGCCCTCGGCGGTTTCAACGTTGGGACAGGGAGCATGAACACTGGAAACCTGCAAATCGCCGATAGACAAAAGTCCCTTTAATTTTTCCGGCGTGAGGGCAATATTAAATTCCAGATGAGTGAACCCGAATTCGCTCGCGTCCCGAACGAAGTCAGACATGTTTTCATAGTTGAGACTCCACATTGAAGAAAGAGATATTTCGGAGTTCATAAATTCTCCACTTCAGTCATTAACGCCGTGAAAAAATCAGCTTCATCAACAGTTCTCAACTTCTCGCCCTTCTTGAATATTACTCCCTTTCCTTTGCCACATGCCAATCCTACATCAGCGTCTTTCGCTTCACCCGGCCCGTTGACCACACAACCCATCACCGCTACCGTGACAGATTTATCCAGTTTTGAAATGCGCTCTTCCACAGCTCTGGCCAGATCGTAAAATCCAATCGCCTCACATCTCCCACAGGTGGGGCAACTCACCAGCCTCGGGCCATGTTCTCGCAACTCCAGGGGCTTCAGCATATCGTAGGCAGCTTTGATCTCTTCACACGGATCGGAAGTAGTCAGAGAAACACGAACGCTGTCCCCAATGCCCAGATATAAAAGCGCCCCCAGCCCCACAGCACTTTTTATACTCCCGGAGCCGGGAAGGCCTGCCTCAGTCACACCGATGTGAAGAGGGTAAGGCATTTTTTCGGCAATGGTTTTATTGGCCTCGATAGTAGCAATCACATCCGACGCCTTGATGGAAACTTCGATCAGTTCGAAATCCATACCTTCCAGTAACCGGATTTGCTCCAGGGCAGCCTCCGACATTCTACCGGCAAGATCACTTCCCCCCCGTTCATGAGCCAGACTACCGGCATTCACACCTATTCGAAGCGGTATCGATCTCTCCCTGGCGGAGCGCACAATGGCAGCCACGTTTTCTTCACCCTGAATATTCCCCGGATTGAACCGGACCTGATCTACACCGCTCTCCATCGAAGCAATTGCCAGACGATGATCGAAATGTATATCGGCAATGATGGGCATTGAAGCGTTCCGTTTGATTTCGGCAAGCGCTTCGGCAGCCTCCGTATCCGGGACGGCAATTCTGACAATCTCACATCCGGCATCGGCCAACCTGGAAATCTGATCGAGCGTAGCCGGTATATTGCGAGTGTCCGTCTTGGTCATCGACTGGATATTCACCGGAGCTCCGCCACCTACGGTGACATCGCCAACCTGAATTGAACGGGAAACTCTGCGTCGAATCATTTTATCGCCAAGTTATGAGGATTCACGGGAGAAGGCTCTCCCCGGCAATGATGCGGTCGATATCCTGATAGGTAACAAATAATATGAATGCAATCAGCAATGCAAATCCCGCCAGATGGATCATGCCTTCCGTTTTCGGGGAAACCCGCTTTCCCCGGCGTACAATCTCAATGAGAACGAATACGATCCTCCCGCCATCGAGCGCAGGGATCGGTAAAAGGTTAACTATCCCCAAGTTAAAGCTGAGCACTCCGGCCCAGAAAAACAAATCCTCCCACGTTCCCCGTTCGGCGATCTCCACGGTGACATCCCCGGCCGCCACCGGCCCGCCAAGTTCAAATGGTATTTCCCGCGTGACGAGTGCCCAGATACCATCCTTCATGGCAACGATCATATCCCAGTTTGTCTGGCTGCCCTTTGCTATCGCCGTCCAGGGCGGATACCATTTGTTCTCCCGAATTAACCGGGCATGGGTAATAACAACTCCCAGCGGTCCTTGATCCTTCGGGTATTGCTCGCGGGGGACCAACTCAAAACTGAGCTCCTCTTCCGCGCGAAGTACAACAACAGTTATTTCATCGCCCAGATTTTCGTTTACTACATCACCCAGGTCATCTCTGTTAACTATATCAACATCGTCAATTCGAATTATTTCATCGCCATCTTGAATGCCGACAACATAAGCCGGGGTGTCTTCTTCCACTCTAACGACTTCAATACCTTCATAACCCACCACCTCATCATGTGGAATCATGTACACAAAGATGAAAAGAAGCAACGGAAAAATCAACATCACCAAAGAGCCGGCACTCAAGACCAGCAATCGGCTCCACGGGTCTTTACTGGCCAGACTCCCTTCTTCCGAAGGGTCCTCTTCGCCCAGCATTTTGCAGAATCCACCAAGGGGAATCCAATTGATAGAGTACAGCGTTTCGCCATGCTGTTTACCCCAGATACGCGGGGGCAATCCCAGCCCAAATTCCAGCACCTTCACACCACGCCACTTGGCAGTGACGAAGTGCCCCATCTCGTGAATGAATACGAGGAAAAAGAGACTAACCACAAACCACAGTATCGCCCAGCCGGCAGTCATGATGCACACCACCCGCGCGCCGTTTCTCTGGCCCATGAATCAGCGGCCAGAATATCTTCAATAGAAGGATTTTCGATCTTGGTATGTCGGCCTAAAGTATCTTCCAGCAATCCAGGAATATCAAGGAATCCGATTTGGCCATTGAGGAAACGATCCACCGCCACTTCATCGGCAACGCTTAATATCGCCGGAAGGGTTCCTCCCGCTTCTCCGGCTTCGAAGGCAAGCCGCAGGCAGGGATACCTGCTGAAATCGATAGGTGCCAGTTTGAGTGATTCGATCTCATCGAAATCCAGTTTGGGAAGTTCCGGATTGCCCCATCTTTCGGGATGCGAAATGGCATACTGAATCGGAAGGCGCATATCAGGGACACCAAGCTGCGCTTTAACCGAACCGTCGGTAAATTCAACCATCGAATGAATTATGCTGCCCGAATGAATCATTACTTTGATTCTATCGAATGGGACATCGAAAAGCCAGTGCGCTTCGATGACTTCCATTCCCTTGTTCATCAGATTGGCGGAATCGATAGTAACCTTTTTGCCCATCGTCCAGGTCGGGTGCCGCAAAGCTTCCTCGGCCGTGACGTTACCCATATCTTCCATCGCCCGATCACGAAAAGCCCCGCCGGACGCCGTAAGGATGATCTGCTCAATTTCGCTCCGGCCCTCTCCCTGCAGGCACTGCCAGATAGCGCTGTGTTCGCTATCAACCGGTTTGATCTCCACCCCAAACTTGTGAGCTTCGGCCATCACGATGGCGCCAGCCATTACCAGAACCTCTTTATTTGCCAGTGCTACGGTCTTCCCGGAACGAATCGCCGCCAACGTGGGCTCCAATCCCGCCGCACCCGAAGTGGCCACCACTACCAGATCAACCTCGGGATGGCTGGCTATTTCATGCAGTGGCAAATCATGAATTGTCCCTGCGCAGGAAATCATCTGAGGATGGAATTCGTCAGCCTGCCGTTGCAGCAGGTTAACATTGCTCCCGGCTGCCAGAGCCAACACATCAAGCCTTTCCGGGAATGCACGAGCTATCTGGAGAGTCTGTTGACCGATAGAACCAGTCGAACCCAGAACCGCAATTCTCTTCTTCACACCAGCCATATTACCCAATAGTATACCAGAACTATCACAAATATGAGGCTATCGAGCCGATCGAGTGCGCCACCGTGTCCCGGAATAACGCTTCCCGCCTCTTTTATCTCAGCGCTCCGCTTGATGGTTGATTCGGCCAGGTCACCCAGTTGAGCAAAGATACCGATAAGAAATCCCAGTGGAATTATCAGGTGATATCCAACATCGTCCAGTTCAGTCACAATTGCAACCGCTACCGTCGCCACAATCGCACCAATCAGTCCCCCGGCAGCCCCTTCCCAGGTTTTGCCCGGACTTACCATCGGCGCCATGCGATGTTTGCCAAAGGCTCGGCCCACAAAATAAGCACTCGTATCACAGGCAAAAGTGGTTAAAAGTGCCAGAAAAACCCAGTCACGTCCCTCATCCAGTTCCCTCAGAAAGACGAAATGGCTCATCATCCACCCGATATATAAAACCCCTCCAATCGTCCATGTCCAGTTCATCAGGGCGTTTCTTTTGGTTGGATAAAGCAGGCATCGGATCAACGGCAGCACCACTACCCCGGTTATGAGAAGCGAAGTGGTCCGTTCGTCATCGGAATGAGCATCGAGAACAAAAAGCAGGGTTAAAAGTGTGCCGAGAAACAGGAAGGGACGCCAGCCAGCTATGCTGGCCAGCCGATAAAACTCAATGATACCCAGAAAAACAAAAACAGCTACCGCGATGGAAAACCAGGGTTCTCCAAACCAGACAGCAGCTCCGATGATGGGCAGAAGAAACAGCGCGCTGATGACCCTTTGCCAGAGCATACCTCAACTCAGGATCTCTTGAGGCAGGGCCTCATCAGTCCCCTCTCCTTCTCCCGTTTGACGTAAGCCCTCCAAAACGTCTCTCACGCTGACTGTATGCATTCAAAGCCTTCAGCACTTCCTCTTCATCGAAGTCAGGCCAGAAAATGGAAGTAGCGTAGTATTCACTATAGGCAGACTGCCAGATAAGAAAATTGGAAAGGCGCATCTCATCGGCAGTGCGAATGACCAGATCGGGATCGGGGGTTCCGTTGGTATAAAGATAACGAGTAAAGATATCCTCGTCAATCTCTTCCGGAGGCAGGCCCTCCCTAACAATTCGCTGAACTGCCTGCAAAATATCGGCCCGACCGCCATAATTAAAGGCTATGTTAAGCGTCATTTGCGTATTATTCTTTGTTAAATCGATGGCCCACTTGACCTTTGACTGAAGCTCCTCCGATAACCCTTCGAGGTGCCCCAGATGGCAGAGCCTGATACCTTCTTTGTGCAAGTTTTCCGTCTCACGGTCGATCACATCGGCCAGTATCCGAAAAAGGCCCTGAATCTCTCCTGCGGGACGGTTCCAGTTTTCGGTGGAAAAAGCATACAGGGTGAGATATTTTACGCCATAATTGCCGAACGTCCGGATAATGCGGCGTATGTTCTCAGTGCCCGCCCGATGGCCCTCCATTCGAGTAAGCCCCCGGCTTTCAGCCCAACGACCATTGCCATCCATAATAATGGCTACGTGAGTAGGAACCGGAATAATTTCCGTGGCGGGCACTTCATCCATATGCTACAAGCCCAGTTCTCTGGCGATGATTAATTGTTGAATTTCAGTGCTTCCTTCGGTGGTATGGAAAAGTATGACATCGCGGTAATAACGCTGAATCACTGACTCCACCAGATAACCGGCACCCGCATGAATCCGCATAGCCTCTTCAGCCATTTTTATAGCCATTTCCGAGGAGTACATTTTGGTCATGGCAGATTCTTTGCGACACTCATCACCCTGGTCATAAAGCCAAGCAATTCGGTAGAGAAGCCATCTGGCTGCCTCTAAATCCACATTCATTTTAGCCAGCTTGAAGGCGATGGCCTGATTCTTTCCAATCGGTTTACCGAATTGAATCCTTTCCTTTGCATAATTAAGCGACGCATCATAAGCCGCTTGACCTACTCCCACGCTCCGGGCGCTATGTGAAATTCTGGCCCCATTCAGGGATTCCATCATATATTTGAAGCCGCGCCCTTCCTCACCAATCAAATTATCAGCAGTTACCCGGCAATCATCAAATGCGAGATCTCCAGTAGCCGTCGAGTGATTCCCCAGTTTCCTCATCTTATTACTGGTAAACCCAGGCGTCCCGGCATCCACGATAATGGTGCTTATTCCCCTGCTGCCTTTACTCTTGTCGGTTACGACCGCCAGGGTAATGAAATCGCATATCTGCCCATTGGTAATATAGATTTTGTTACCATTTATGATAAACTGATCCCCGTCCCTCGCAGCCTTGCTGTCAAGATTCGCAGCATCTGAACCGGCGTTAGGCTCCGTCAGGCCATAAGCAGCGATCTTCTCCCCTTTACACGCCGGTACCAGATACTTTTGTTTCTGTTCTTCGGTACCATGAGTCGCCACGACATGAGTAGCAAGGCCTCCATTGACCATTATTGAGGAGCAAATGCCTGAGGAAACTTTTCCCAGTTCCTCATAAAGAATGCACTCACCGGTTTTGCCCAATCCACCCCCACCATACTCTTCCGGATAGGCAGGGCAAAGATAGCCAAGCTCTCCCAGCTTGGTGAATAACTCCATAGGGGTCTCTTCTTTTTCTTCAGCCTCATCTACGATGGGAGCTACTTCCCGAGTAGCAAAATCCCTGGCGGCATTTTGAAACAGTTGCTGTACTTCATCAAACGCAAAATCCATTTACTTTCTCCCTTAAACTATTCCTCCATAACTTCCTGTTCTTTATTCGTCCCCACCTCATCAACGCTCCCGATAAACTTATCGGTAATCTCCTGAAGCTGCTTTTCGGCCCGCTTCTCATCATCCTCAGATATCTCTTTGTCTTTTTTCATCTCCCGCAATTTTTCCAGAGCACCGCGCCTTATGTTCCGCACGGAGATGCGGCCATCCTCGACCTTCCTCTTTACCACCTTCACCAGATCCTTCCGCCGCTCCTCGGTAAGCTCAGGGATTTGCAGCCTGATCACGTTGCCCTGCGTGGAAGGATTCAGCCCCAGATCGGATTTGAGAATAGCTTTTTCAATAGTCGGCACAACCGATTTATCCCAGGGCTGAATGACAATCATCCTAGCCTCAGGAACAGAAATGCTGGCAACCTGGCTTAACGGAGTGGGAGCGCCATAGTAATCCACTTTAACATGATCCACCAGTCTGGCACTGGCCCGACCGGTCCGCACTCCAGACAGATCTTTCTCCAGCGCATCCACAGCCTTGCCCATCTTGCCTTCGGTATCCTTCAAAATATCATCTATCATTTCTTCCTCCCTAGCTCGATACCAACGTACCGACGTTCTCCCCGGCAACTGCTTTTTCGATACTTTGAGGAGCCTGAAGATTGAAAACTAGAACCGGAAGGTGATTATCCATACAGAGGGTGAGAGCAGTTGAATCCATTACATCCAGCCGCTTGTTCAATGCATCCAGGTAATTAAGACGATCGAACTTCCTGGCATCCTTATTGGTTCGAGGGTCGGAATCATAGACCCCATCAACGTTGTTTTTCGCCATCAGCAGAATTTCAGCATCGATATCCACTGCCCGGAGAGCAGCAGCAGTATCGGTGGTCATATATGGATTCCCCGTTCCGGCTGCAAAAATAACCACCCGACCTTTTTCTAGATGCCTGATGGCCCTTCTTCTAATGTAATGCTCAGCCAGCGACTGCATGGAAATAGCGGTTTGCGTTCGTGTGATGAGGCCCTGTTTTTCGAGAGCATCCTGAAGAGCAAGGGCATTGATCACTGTGGCCAGCATCCCCGCATAATCAGCCGTGGAACGATCCATTCCCTGAGATTCCGCCACACTCCCCCTCCAGATGTTCCCCCCACCAACCACAATAGCCACCTCCACCCCCGCACCGACAATTTGATTAAGCTGTTCGGAGATGCCCTTCAACACACCAGTGTCGATGCCGTATTTCCCTTCCCCCATCAAAGCCTCTCCGCTAACCTTGAGCAGAACACGCTTGTATCTGGGTTCGTCCATCCTTATACACCTATTTCAAATCGGGAAAATCTGGAAATTCCGATATTCTCGCCAACCTTGCCTACCACTTCAACTATGATATCCTGCACGCTTTTCTGGGGATCTTTTATGAACGGCTGACTCAGCAGGCAAACTTCCTCAAGGTTTTCATCCGGGGAAGCCTCTTCTGCCGTAAGATAAACAGGAGTAGTAGCTGCCACCTGCATGGCTATATCGTGAGCCAGCGTCTTAAAATCATCGGTTCTGGCCACAAAATCGGTCTCGCAATTTATTTCGACCATCGCCCCGATGCGCCCCCCGGCATGCATATAAGCTTCCACCAGTCCGCTCCCAAGAGCACGTGTGCTTTTTTTCTGAGCGATTGCAAACCCACGCTCTTTAAGCGTTTTTATGGCAGCATCGAAATCGCCATTGGCTCCCACCAGAGCCTTTTTACAATCCATCAACCCGACACCCGTCTTCTCTCTCAAATCTTTAATCTGGTCTACTGTGACCTGCATCGTTATTATTGCCCCTTTCTACTCTTCGAGTGCTGATTCTTCACCCTTCAAGGGTGCCAATATGATTTCCTCTTGCTCCACATCTCCAATAACTGCATCTGATGAGTCAACCTCTTCAGTTACGATCTCTTCTTCAGGAATCATTTCCTCAAATGGTTGGAGTCCCGCCTTGCCTTCGATCACCGCATCAGCTATCACACTGCTTACCAGCTTGATAGACTTGATGGCATCATCATTAGCTGGAACCGGGTAATCCACCATACGGGGATCACAATCAGTATCTACCATAGCAACAATCGGAACCCCGAGTTGCCTGGCTTCAGCAACAGCGATTTTTTCCTTATTCAGGTCCGCTACAAACATCGCAGCCGGAATCTTGGTCATCTCCTTGACACCGGCAAAAAGCAAATTGAGACGAAACATTTGCTTTTCAAGTTTCAGGGCCTCTTTTTTGGGCAAGTTTTCAAACTCACCGCGCTCTTTGCTGTCTTCCAGTCTAACCAAATAATCAATCCGTGCCTGGATGGTCGAGAAATTAGTCAGCATCCCCCCCAGCCAGCGCCGATGCACATAATAGGCACCACAACGCCTCGCCTCTTCCTCGATCACTTCCTGAGCCTGTTTTTTGGTCCCCACGAAGACAATGTCGCCCCCATCAGCTATCAGATCCCGCACGAACTCACGAGCTTTTTCCAACCTTGCCAGAGACTGCTGCAAGTCAATAATGTGAATCCCGTTTCGCTGGGTAAAGACAAATTCCTTCATCCGTGGGTTCCATCGCTTCTTCTGGTGCCCAAAATGAACACCAGCCTCAAGCAGAAGCTTGATGGTAACGGCTTCAGGCCGCTTGGGAATTGGTTCCTGCATCGCATTTATTTCTGTTGTTTCAACCATACATACCCGCTTTCTGACAAATTACTTTGCTAGTTTACCACAAGTGAAACCCAATGACAATAAAAAACACACTAAAAGATCACAGAGATTTCTATTCCCTGTGACCTTTTATTTCTTCGAAATGACAGGACTTTTACTTGCTATAAATCCGAGTATAGAGAGTCGAGAATGTCTTCCGGCTGGCCGCCTTGATTCGGTTTCATTCTCTGACGATCATCCGTTCCTCCACGGGAATAGGTGGAGGAACCGGTTCGGAAACGATTTTCTGCACTGCCGCAAATTTGGGAGGACAGGCTTCAAAACACGTATTGCATTTGATGCATTTATCCTGATCGATGACATGAATCTGCTTCTTGGCACCCTCAATTGCCCCCACAGGACACTTCCGGGCGCAAATCATACAAGCCTGGCATTTTTCCGGATCAATATAGTAGGAAACTACCTCATTGAACAGCGTTTCTATCTCTTCACTGGTGAAAAGACCGTCGTATTCCGCTTCGCTTTCCAGGTGTGATTCCAATTTCTCTCTTTCCGTTATCTTTATATACGGGATAAGCTTGGTGACCGTATCCAGTTTACAGTTCAATTCGTCTCCTGAAATCTCGTCGCCATTGCCCAGAGGGCCCAGTCCCTTTACGTGTGAGACAAACCTGTCAACCACTTCAGCAAATACCTGTCCTTCGCCGGAGGACATGAATTGGATATCGAGCCGCTCCGGATTAATCCCAACATGTTCCATGATTCTTTTGCAAAGGAGCACCATGTTAAGCGCCTGGTAGTTTCCGTGAGTAATATAATTGCATTCACCCAGATGGCAACCGCCAATGAATACACCATCCACCCCGTTCTGGAAAGCCCGGAACACGAATGCCGGATCGACTCTTCCGGAACACATGACGCGAATCATTCTTAATTCTGTTGTATACTGTAGTCTGGAAACTCCAGCCAAATCGGCAGCGCCATACGCTCACCAATGGCATGCGAAGCCCAAGATTCTAGGTTTGTAGTCAAATCCTGCACTCATCATGATATCCTTTCTCGCCTAGTTCTACTTGCTCCTCACATCAATGGACTTCTACAAGAGCCGGAACTAATGCGTCTATTTGACTTATGATCTCTTCGTCAGTGAAATGTTTCAGTTGTATCGCGCCGGTGGGACACTTCGAGTTGCACAGGCCGTCTCCTTTACAGAGAACCGGATTAACAACAGCCTTCTTGCCCTGTTTGGTATCATTAAACTCTATAGCTCCATAGGTACACACTTTGATGCATTCACCGCATCCTATGCATTTATCCTCAGTCACTTTGCAGATGGAACCGGAAGCGACGACGGTGTCACGTGAGAGAAGCGTCAAAACCCGCCCCGCAGCCGCATAGGCCTGGCTAATCGATTCCGGTATAAGCTTGGGATAGTGGGCAGTTCCACAAAGATACACGCCATCGGCAGCAAATTCCACCGGTCTCAGTTTGGCGTGGGCTTCCTTGAAGAAATTATCCGGGCTCAAGGCGACTGTAAATTGTTGGGATAGTTCCTTGTTTCCTTCAGGAGGAATAGCCGCAGCGGCCAACATAACGATATCAGCGTCTATGGCAATTTTCTGGCCTAACACATAATCCGGCACGGTAACTCTCAATACAGGCCTGCCTTCTTCCACAACCGCTTCCATCTCGGGTTTTGCTTCAGGCTCATAGCGGATGAACCGCACATTCTTATCTGCCGCCTCCCGGTAATAATTCTCGAGGTATCCATACATTCTCATATCCCTGAAGAGAATATAGATATCCACCTCCGGGTTCAGCTCTTTGAGCAACAGGGCGTTCTTTACAGATTCACTGCAGCATACACGACTGCAATAATTCCTTTCCTCATTCCGGCAGCCCACGCACTGGATCATCACCACACTCTTGGCATTGGTTAACCTTTCGTCTCGATTGACGATAGCATCCTCCAGCTCAAGGTGAGTCATGACCCTGTCATCTTCTCCATACATGTATTCTGTCGGTTGATACACGTCCACCCCTGTGGCAATGACGGTTGCCCCATGTGTTATCTTGCTGATTCCCAGTTCAGACTTCACCGTGGTTACGAAATTGCCGATGTAGCCGGTAGCCTCGTTGATGGTAGCATCATGGTATACATGTACGAGTGGATTCTGATAGACCTTGCGTATAAGATCGTTCAGATACTCTTGAACATCCAATCCTTCCAGGATGCGATGAATTTTTCGAGCCAATCCGCCCAGGTCTTTCTCCTTTTCCACAAGGTGAACCTCATGCCCCTGTTCGGCTATGGAGAGAGCACATACCATGCCGGCTATACCTCCACCAACCACTAACGCTCTTTTGTCTACCGGCAGATCGATTTGCCTTAATGGCTCGAGAAGGCAAGCTCGTGCTACCGACGACCGAATTAAGTCCTTCGCCTTTTGTGTAGCCTCTTCAGGTTCTTTAGCGTGGACCCAAGAGCAATGTTCTCTGATATTTGCCATTTCGAAGTAATATGGATTAAGTCCCCCTTCCCGAACAGTATCCCAGAATAGCGGTTCGAGGGTCCTGGGAGAGCAAGCAGCGACAATCACTCGATTGAGCCCCTTTTCCTCTATTACATCCGTTATTTCTTTGGCACAATTGGTGGCACACGAGAATAGCTGTTCCTGACAATGGACGACATTGGGCAAGGTCTCGGTATATTCAACTGTGGAAGGCACATCGACTACTCTGCTGATATTGGCCCCACAATGACATACAAAGACTCCTATCCTCGGTTCTTCGCCGGTAACATCCCTTTCCGGCGGATACACTCTTTCCGTTGTCAGTCTGCCTCTTCGGTAGTCAAGGAGCGTGCCGCATTGCGAGCCAGCTCCGCTGGCGGTGTAAACCGTCTCAGGGATATCTACAGGCCCTTGGAAGGCTCCGCTTATAAAGATCCCCGGACGGGAGGTCTCCATAGGATTTGTCGGGTTGGTTTTGCAGAATCCATGCGAATTAAGTTCAATGCCGAATGTGCGTGCTATGCCCTCGGAATTAACAGGAGGATCCAATCCGACGGATAACACTACCATATCAAACTCTTCCTCTTGTACCCCATCTTCGTAAGTTGAGTATCGTATGGTGACATTCTTGCTTTCCGGTATTTCTCTCCCTATCGATACATAGCTTCTGATGAACCGAACCCCGGGAAGGTTCGCTGTCCTCTCGTAGAACCGCTCGAAGTCTTTCCCGTAAGAGCGAATGTCGTTATGGAATATAGTACACTCGGCATCGGCGTCGTGGTCCTTGGTCAGAATGACTTGCTTTTGCGCATAAGTGCAGCACACGGCAGAACAATAGCTGTTACCCCCCTCAATAACCTGCCGGGAACCGACGCACTGAATCCAGGCAATTTTGTGGGGATACTTCTGGTCGGAAGCACGCAGTATTTCACCTTCATATGGGCCGGTAGCGCATAACAGCCGTTCATAGTCCATACTGGTTACTACGTTATCGAATTTGCTGTAGCCGTAGTCTTCACTCAATTTGCTGGGATCAAACGGCTCCATCCCCGGAGATAGGATTATAGCCCCTACCTCAATTTCAACTTTCTCCGGCAGCTGACTGAAATCTATGGCGCCATTTTGACACACCGCTTTGCAGATGAAGCACTTCTTCTCTTTAAGGTAAAGACAGCTTTCATCAATATAAGCAACAAGGGGAACTGCCTGAGAGTAATATATATGGATGGCCTTGTTATTGGATATATCTTGATTGAATGGATCGGGAAACTTCACCGGGCAGGCTTCTACACAGGCAGTACAGCCCACGCATTTGTCTTCGATGATGTACCGGGGCTTCTTGGTCAGAGTTACCTTGAAAGCCCCCTCTTCCCCTTCTACACTGTCTACTTCAGTATAGGTCAGAACCTCTATGTTCGTCTGCCGGTCGACCTCGACCAGTTTGGGAGAGAGTATTCACATAGAGCAGTCATTGGTGGGAAACGTCTTGTCAAGCTGAGCCATATGGCCACCAATGGCAGGTGATTTCTCCACCATATAGACTTTGAAGCCTGCAGTAGCAAGATCGAGAGAGGCCTGAATGCCGCTGATTCCGCCACCCACTACCATGACATCACCGAAATTATTACTTGCCAGACTTCTATAGAATTGTTCAAGTTGTTCCTGTTCCATTTCTCTCCATTTCTCTCAAGTTTGATGTGTCTGTTGTTGAGTACATCATCGGTCGAGAGCCATGCCCGGTTTTTGCCGGGTAGCATAAATATATACTTTATGTTCAGCGGCCAAGCCGCTCCGGGTGGGAATACACCGTCAGGCGGTTGCCGCGCGCATAACCAATCAGGGTAATACCCAGATCACGGGCAAGCGAGACTGCGCGCCCCGTCGGCGATGTCCGGGACACAATGATTGGAGCTTGCATCAGAGATGCCTTGAGCAGCATCTCTGAAGAAACGCGTCCGGTGCTCATCAGCATTCCGTCCCTGGTTTCCAATCCCTTCATGAGGCATTCGCCCAGAATCTTGTACAGGGTATTGTGCCGTCCGATATCCTCAGAGACCAGCAACAGGTTACGTGTATCAGACAGCGCCGAAGCGTGAACACCACCGCTGAGACGATACAGCTCCATTTGCTCCAGAAACTGCTTCATCTGAGACAACACACTGTCAGGGGAGACGACCAGATTGGAATCGACCCGTTTCCCCTCGTTGCTAAAAGCGACATTGCCACCACAGCCGGAAGTAAGAGTACGAATCTGAGGCACTTCAAATTCGGCGTTGCCCAATCGCACATCCACCTCTGATTCCTCCTCACATACTCGCATGCTGGCTACATCGCTGATCCCCGAGATGATTCCCTCCGCATAAAGATATCCGATGACAAGGAAGTTCAGCTTGTTTGGGGTACACAAGATGGTAACCAGCGCCTGGCGATTCACGAAAATTGAGATATCCTTCTCCACAGGCACTTGGGTCGAGGTGTTCACCCATCCCGCATCCGAGAAGCGATCGCACCCCACATCCTCTGCGAGATTTTTCAGATTCGATACGGCAATCGTCTCTTGCATTTTTTTGATTCTTTGTTCCCTAAATGACTTCCTGGATGATCTCGGTAATGTCTTTGATCTGAAGGGCTTCATCATCTTCTAAGGATAACCTGCTATCCTCAAAATTGGTGATGCAATAGGGACAGCAAGTTACAAGCACTTCAGCCCCGACATCAATAGCCTGTTGAAGTCTCAGATCGGAGAATCTCTCTTCCTTTGGCGTGTCCATCCATATCCTGCCGCCTCCGCCTCCACAACAGAGACTATCCTGTCGCGAATCAACCATTTCCACCAACTCCAAACCCAGCACATTCCCAAGGACCTCGCGTGGTTCTTCAAAAATGTTATTATGCCGGCCCAAGTAGCAGGGATCATGGTATGTCACTTTCTTCTGGTATTCCGTTTTGAGAGTAATCCGCCCTTCGTTGATGAGCTGAAGTAAGAACTGGGTGATGTGAATGACCTCAAAATTCACATTGAATTCGGGATACTCGTTTTTAAAGGTGTGATAGCAGTGCGGCGAAGAAACCAGGATTTTATGCACCCCATTTTCAACAAAGGTTTTGATATTTTCCTTGACCAGTCGCTTGAACACTTGCTCATCACCCGTCTTGCGGATGCTTTCCCCGCAGCAATTCTCCTCGGTACCCAGTATCCCGAAATCCACCTCTGCATTGTTAAGGATACTCACAGTGGCAGTTGCTACTTTTTTCAACCTTGCATCATAGCTGAGATAGCAGCCGGGAAAATAGAGAAGGTCCATCTCCTCGGTGAATGTCTTGACGGGAAGATCCTTTGCCCAGTTTGCCCTCTTGCTCCGTTCTTCCCCCAAGGGGTTGCCTGCACCAGCAAGGCTTGCGCTTACGCTGCGGAGAGGACGTGCCGTAGGATGGAAAACCCCGTATTGAGTGGCAATCCTTCTCAATGCTACCCCGGACTCAATTTGTTTTACATCCCTGGGACACCGCTGAGGACATTTTCCGCAGGTAGTACAACGCCATATTTCCTCACCTTCTATCTCGGTCAAACCAAAGGTAGCCTCTCGGACCAGCTTGCGCATGCTGAAATTTGTAACCTTATTCCACGGACAAACGGTATCGCACAGTCCGCATTGATAGCAGAATTTAAATGCTTCTCCACCCGCCTCTTTTATGGCATCAATTGCTTCTTCTAAGGGTGCTACAATCTCCATCGTTCAATCCTATTCTTGCGCCTCAACGTATTCGCCCTTCTTGGACATCGATAGTCGGGCAAGGGTATCCATGACCTTCTGCATTCCGTGCTTGTTTGCCAGCGCTTCCAACCCTACTTCTATATCATCCAGCTTCTCATCTTCGTCTTCCTCTTCTTCCCGCTCTTCATAAGTGAGGGCATCAGTTATGCACCACTGCACGCAAAGGGGCTCTTCCAGCGGTGGATCGTCTTCGCACATATCACATTTTAGAGGTAGACCGGAATCAGGGTCATGGAAAATATCTCTGGAGGGGCAAGCCGCCCTGCAGAAGGCACACTCATCATATTCCTTTCCGTCAATTATATATTTGTCCCTACCTGCACATTCAGCTTCAGCATATTCGCCGGCCATTACCGGAATATACATATTTCGGCGCACATCAAAAATCACTCTAATATTCGACTTCTCCGGATTAGTACTACTATATCTTGGTTCAGCATGAAAGGCTGAGCAGGCTACCTCGCATGCCCGGCATCCATTGCACAGGTCAGCATCGATCTTTATTGTTTTGACTATTTTCATTTTCAAAAATCCCTACTCGTTTTGAGCTTCCGCCTTTGCTTCGCCCGGCAGAAACCCTCTTTGTTCCAAATCTTCGCTAACATAATCCAAATCCAATTCATGCAAATACTCTCTGGTAGGAACCCCCTGATCATTCCACCTCTTGAATTTGTAATAATTATCTAAGAGCTCAGCTTCAAACTCAGGGAACCTTTTCTTCCAATGGTCGTCCGGAGGGCGTTCGTCCTCTTTCTTTAGACCTCTTCTGATATTGATGGCCCTGACCAGGTTTCGGTTTCTGGCGGCCAATTTCCATAGTTTATCTTCATCGAAATCAATACCTGTCGCCGCCGAAATGATATCTGGATAATTATGAATATGATAGGGAGGTTTCGGCATGAATGATGACACACCGGCACAGACCCCGGTGGAGTCATCAATATAGTGCATTGACTCCTGCCATTCAACAAGTTCATTTAACAAATCAGTGTCTGGCCAGAATGGAGCTTTTTTACCCTCATCTCCCCACTCCAAAACAAATTGCTTAAACCTTTCCTCTTTTCCTGTTGGAATCTGCACCCAGTCCTTTACATATGCCTCTCTATCTTCGGGGGCAAGTGGCGCCTGGGGGATACCTCCTTCAATCTGGGTGATCGTTAGCTTCTCGCCAGTAGCGTACAGAAGGTAATACATGGGGTTCAGCGTTCCCAGCTTGATAAACATCTGCTCATTTTTCTTAATCGTATTATGATCGTAGACCTCTGCCCCTTTGCCAATCCGACGGGCCGCCCAATAGACTCCATCGGCCAGAATGTCTCCAATGCCTTCCCGTCGGACGATTTTTTCCATTAGATAGAAGTGCCTTTCCGCACTATCGGTCGGGAAATCCGGCAGGTCCTCGTCAGTTAAAATGCCGTCTTCATAAAGCTCAACTGCGAAAGCCATAACTTGCGGCGCTGTGTATCCGTCAACTCCATGCTCCTGAGCAATCCCAATCATTTTAAAGCCAAAATCCAAGTCCGCATATGCAGCCATCGGATAGGTGAGTTTCGAGTAGCACTTCATCGGGAATCTACCAAGTGTTGGGTGTTTGATTATTCCCCCGCACTTCACCGGACAATTAAAGCAACTTATATGCCGCTCCATCGATTGTAACTGGTCCGCCTCCCACTTCGATGCATATTCCTCGGTCCAATGACCCTTTTTCCGCTCGCGGGCATTTCCCCAGGCAAAATTATCGATATGGAACCCATCATCAGCGTGCGAGAGAGCCTGGGGCCCAAGTGTAGCCAGCATGGCCTCAAAACCTTGAAGTGGATTATCTAACCGGTACCGCATAGATTGCAGCATTTCGGTGCAAATCTCAAAATATTCAGCCGGCCGGGCGACATTGACGTCCTTCGTTCCACGAACAGCAATAGCCTTTATCCTTTTGTCTCCCATGATGGCACCCACGCCTAGTCGACTGCAACTGGACTTCTCAACCTCGATAGAGGCAAAATAAACCCTGTTTTCACCAGCCGAACCAATAGAAGCTACCTGGGCTTTCGGCTCCTTCAACTCCTTTCTAATAAGGTCCGCTGTTTCATAACAGCCTTTACCCGCCAGATGGCTGGCATCACGCAGTTCTACCTTGCCATTGTGTATCCACAAATAAATCAAATCAGGGGACTTGCCGCGAAAGATTACCTTGTCATAACCGGCATGCTTCAGTTCCGCCGCAAAAAATCCGCCCGCCATTGAAAATGCCATTAGATTGGTCTGTGGAGAAATGGTTGAAATGATGGTGCGATTGGCACTGGGAGCAGCGGTGCTGACTAAAAGACCAGCGCTAACTATTAACAGATTGTCAGGAGAAAAGGGTTCAACTTCAGGAGGGACTCTATCCCATAATATCTTGGCATTGGTACCCAGACCTCCAAGATGAAGCTCGGTGTCTCTTGGATCCGTTGCGACCTTCTCAATACTCCCACGGGACAGATCTATTTCCAAATTAAACCCTTGCTCTGCATACCTCACTTTTGACCCCCTTAGACGCTTATTGGCGCAACATCGACAAACTGTTGTCGATATGACCAGTAATATTTGTAAGCATCATAATCGAAATATCGAATCAATCTCAAAGTCCACATAAAACAGCTTAGAGCCAACGGCTTGCGGTACTCAACCACCTTATCGATTGCAGACTGTTAACTGTTGGCCCGTTCATATAACATGCTCTGTTCTTTTTAACTGCACTAATAACACAGACTAATTGTCCATATATCTCAAGTCTAGCATGGCGACATTCTTGAAGTCAACATATTTCACTAATATGAAATTAATTGCAGATTAATTAAAAATGAGTTATAATTCACTCCAGCAAGTTCCCTGCATATGCGAGGAATGCAATGCCAAGAAAACCGGGCTCTGCAACCGATCAACTCGATATGTGGCGATGCGTCTGGGAACGCTATACCAGACCAAGCGTGACCCAAAAAGAAATCGCCAGTTATTTGAGCATGTCCGAAGCCAAAGTCTCCCGCTTGTTAGACCGCGCCGCAAAAGAAGGGATGATGAAGGTTACTGTTGACGTAACTCCACCAAGGAATATTAAACTCGAATCTGCCTTGAGGGATCGATTCGAATTGTTTGATGCAGTAGTGATTCCAACTATCGGGAATGACGGACGTATTGTTAGAAGAAGCGTCGGCATCACGGCTGCAAGATATTTCGAATGGCTCGTCAGGGATGGTTCCAAAGTGGCTGTTGCCTCCGGGACCACACTTACCCAAATGGTTGAGAATCTTACACCGCGAAGATTCCGAGATCTCAAGCTTTACCCCATGGCAGTTACAGATCTTGGCCTCAAAGCTAACGCCGCCCAGGTGGTTGAATTCTTTCCCAACGCATTAGTGGCATCCATGCGAGGTAAATATGGAGGCAATGTTCAAGCGTTTAATTTTCAAGTCTCGCCGGTAGAGAAACAGGAACTGAACGAACAGGAAAAACAGGAAATCCTAGAGCAAAATGGAATCAGCGATTTGTTCCAGGAGGCGTTGGATACTGATACGTTTCTTGTTGAGATAGGCACCTTCAAGTATATCGACAAACGCGCTGAGGAGATATTGCGATACTACAACACCGATACCGGAAAGTTAAAACAGCTTTCCCAAGGGCAGATCAATTTCCAGGCATTTGATTCGGAACACGTTCTTACCGAGGAATTCCGGGGTCTGAATGATATTATTACCGTTCCGTTGGAACACCTCAAGCAAATGTCTCGAACACCGGGTAAGCACGTAATCGCAGTTTCCGCCGGGAAAGACAATATCGAAGCCATCAGTGCTTCACTCTCGCCTAATATCCGCTGCTACGATATACTGATAACCGATGGAGCAGTGGCGGAAAGTATCCTCGGCATAGGCTGATACTTTGAGGCTTGCTTTTTAAATCAGGAAACCTTACTATACTAAAGTAAACTTTAAATACCACAAGTAAGAGGTGCCCGGACGCGAATCTGGTGCGACCCCGCCGCTGTGATTCCCTTCAAGGAATAAGCCAGAACCTCAGCCTCTTGATGACCTGTACTGGCCTCAGTGGCAGAGGAGTAAGATCGATGACAAGCTCATCACAAACCCCCTTGCTTGAAGACCAGGGTTTTTAATGAGCAACCGGTACGAAAAGGAGACACAAAATGAAATTGCAAAGCATGCTGATTTCACTGGCACTCATATTGACCATCATTCCACTGGCAGCCTGCACGGAAATTGATGACAACGATGGCCCACCGGAGCGAATCATCTCGCTGGCGCCCAGCAACACAGAAATTCTCTTCGCTCTCGGACTGGGAGACTATGTCGTGGGAGTAACTGAATATTGCAATTATCCCCCTGAAGCCCGTCAGAAAACAATGATCGGCGGATTCTCTACCACCGATATAGAGAGAGTTATCGAACTCGATCCGGACCTGGTGCTGGCCACCGGGATGCATGAAGAGACAGTAGTTCCCCATCTACGGGATAAAGGAATAAAGGTGCTCGTCATCGATCCTCAAACTCTGGACGAAGTGTGCATGGATATCGCGCTTATTGGAGTGGAGACCGAAAGGTTTGAAGAATCCAATATGCTGGTTACGGACATTGAAAACAGGATCAAGGCAGTCATCAGTAAAGTCTCCTCCGCCAGCGAAAAACCGAGCGTTTTCTACGTCACCTGGCACGATCCGATATGGACCCTCGGCAGGGATACCATCACTCACGAATTAATTGAAACCGCAGGAGGCAGCAACATATTCTCAGATTCCGAAGGACACATAGAGACAAATCTGGAAACGGTCATTGCCCGAAATCCGGAGATAATCCTGGCCTCGGCAGGGCATGGGGCAGCCGAGGATTCACCCGTTACCTGGGCTCAAACCGATGACAGGCTACGGGGAATCGATGCCCGAAATAACGGCAGAATATATCAGGTAAATGTCGACCTGGTCACCCACGCCGGACCTCGAGCCATTGAAGGACTGGAACTGATAGCCGAACTCATCCACCCGGAGATATTCGGAGAGTAAGCTCCAACTAGCAGGCTTTCATGGCATCTAAAGTGGTCAGCCCCCCAAAACCCGGAAAACCCAAAATGCGTTCACCGCATCCTTTCCGCTGGCGCAATCGGTTGTACGCCATTGGAGGTCTGGCAATCCTGCTGGCCGGTGTAGTGGTCTTTGCCTGCTCTCTGGGCAGCGCCGACGTTCCCTTCTCCACCATCTGGCAGATGCTCATTTCCAAATTGCCGTTCGTGGATATTGACGGAAACTGGTCAACAAATACCGAAATCATCATCCTGGAGACACGCCTCCCGCGAATCATTCTCGCCGGGATCGTGGGGGCCTCACTCGGTGTAGCCGGGGCAACTTATCAGGGACTCTTTCGCAATCCACTGGCCGACCCATACCTTATCGGAGTCTCTCACGGGGCTCTGCTGGGTGCGGCTATCGGCTTCCTGCTGCCGATTAGCTGGCACGGGCTGGCAGGCGATGCGATCGTACCGGTATTAGCTTTCATTGGAGCCGCGATAACCGTCACCATCGTTTATCTCATCGCCCGCACAGGGAAAAGCCTGCCGGTAACCACACTCATTCTGGCTGGCGTAGCCCTGGGCGCCTTCCTCTCATCCATAACCTCCTACCTGATTATCACCAGCGACAGTGATAGGCTACACAGTATTATTTCGTGGATGCTGGGGCACTTCTCTTTGAGCAGTTGGGACGAGGTTCTAATCGTTCTTCCCTGCATGATTATAGGAACTCTTATTATCTGGATTTACGCCCGGCCACTGAACGTAATGCAACTGGATGAAGAACAGGCACAGCAACTGGGAATCAACGTAGAGAAAGTGAAGCTGATTTTACTGGCCGCTGCCACACTCGTCACTGCCGCAGCAGTGGCATTTTGCGGCACTATTGGTTTTGTGGGAATCATCATCCCACACGCCGTACGGCTGATCTGGGGTCCGGACCATCGTTTCCTGTTGCCTCTCTCAACGCTGACTGGAGCAATATTCCTCATTCTGGCAGATACCCTGGCACGCACCATTTTGACACCCGAAGAAATACCGGTAGGTGTGATAACCGCCTTTGTCGGAGCACCGTTCTTCCTGTATTTGCTGAGAAAACGAAAGAGAGGAACATTCTTTTGAGAAATCACCAGGATTGTGAGCATCCTGCTCGCTATATAAGGCCCTGCGCTTCAGAGCAGAGATACTCACATACGCAGCAAGGCCATCCTGTGAAGGTCAAATGCTACAACTCGAAAATATAACTCTCGGATACGGTAAGCAGATAATCCTCAACGGAATTAATCTCACCGCTGAGCAGGGTGAGATTATGGGAATCATCGGGCCCAACGGCTCTGGTAAATCCACTCTCATCAAAGGCATCTGCCGGTTGTTAGAGCCGCAAACCGGCCGAGTTCTGATCGCCGGGCAGGACGTAGCGCACCTCAGCAGGGGACAACTGGCTCAACTCGTAGCAGTAGTTCCCCAGACCCCCACCCTCCCGGATACCTTCACCGCCTTCGAGATAGTGCTAATGGGGCGCACCCCTTATCTGGGCAGATTCCGCTTCGAGGGAATGACGGATTTCGATATCGCCTGGAAAGCAATGGGAATAACCGGCACCCAGGAAATTGCGGAACGGAGAATGGACGAGATTTCCGGAGGCCAGAAACAGCTCCTCACCATTGCCCGGGCTTTGACCCAGGAACCAAAACTCATCCTGCTGGACGAACCTACAGCCCATCTTGATATCAATTACCAGATAGAGACACTTGATTTTGTCAGCAGATTATGTAAAGAACAAAATCTGGCAGCGGTGGCTGTCCTCCATGACCTGAACCTCGCCGCCCAGTACTGCGATCGGCTGGCACTCCTGAGCAACGGAGGTGTCTATGCCAAGGGCTCACCAGATGAAGTAATCACTGAACAACACATCAAAGAGGTATACGGAGCGAATGTTTGCGTTTATCCCCACCCGGCTAACAGCCTGCCTACTACAGTGATCATGCCCGGTAAAGGCAACCAAACAGGTGCATAGGAAAACTTTCTGCAATGGATTTTCTCATCATCTTACTGCTGGCACTCATAATCGATCTGATTCTGGGAGACCCGCCAACCAGATTCCATCCGGTGGGCTGGATGGGAAAGCTTATCTCACTTCTGGAATCTATCGCTCCCAGGAAAGGCAGGGTCGCTCCGTTCCTCTACGGTGCAATAGCTGTGTTGCTCAGCACAGGCACATTCACAGCGCCGACTTATTTTCTATTGCAATACCTTGATGAAGTCAGCCGCATAGCCCACATTGTTATCGGAGCACTGCTATTGAAATCAGTGTTTTCCGTAAAAGGGCTTTACTGTTCCGCATCACAAGTAAAAATGCAACTCGAAAGCAACAATTTAAAAGAAGCCCGGACCCGGATGCCCGCGCTGGTAAGCCGCAACCCGGAAGAACTTGATGAATCTCTGATAGTGGCAGCAACTATCGAATCGGTGGCCGAAAGCACATCGGATAGTTACGTAGCCCCGCTTTTCTGGTTCCTTATTTTCGGCGTGCCTGGAGCGATAGCCTACCGAATGGTCAACACATTTGATTCCATGATCGGCTATCGGGGGAAATATGAATACATCGGCAAATTTGCCGCCCGATTAGATGACATCCTCAATCTGATTCCGGCCCGACTTACGGGACTGATGATCGTGATCGCCGCATTCCTCACCCGCAAGAACGGCGCTTCGTCGTGGCAAATTATGATGCGCGACCACAGCCAAACCCAGAGCCCGAACGCTGGCTGGCCCATGAGCGCGGCAGCCGGAGCGCTAAAAGTGCAACTGGAAAAAGTGGGGTACTATAAGCTGGGAAGTGTACGTAATACACTTTCGCCGCAAACTATCAAATCAATGCTGCTCATTATGTGCCTTGTGGTAGCTATCTGGAGTTTGTTATGCTTGAGTATTGAGGGGGTGAAATTTGCCCTTGCTTCCTAGGCCGGAAATTGAGAATCTGCAAAATTGCCCGCACGGGGGCCCCAACTTCGCCGAGCTGGAACGATTGGGCCTCAAACCAGAGGAGGTGCTCGATTTCAGCGTCAGTGCCAATCCTTTCGGTCCTTCACCGGAGGTAAGGGAAGCCATTACTTCAACAGTGCTCGACCGCTACCCTGATTCCGAATCGAGCGAACTCAGGAATGCACTGGCAACACACCTCAGTGTAAACCCGGAAAATCTCATTATCGGCAACGGCTCAACGGAGATCATTCGCCTCATTGCCTCCGCCTATTTCCCCAAAGACAGCCCGGTTCTTATCGTGGAACCGACCTTTGGCGAATACGAAATCGCCTGCCGCATCGCCGGGGCAAAGATTTTCAGGCACCTCATACAGGAGAGCGATAATTTCAAATTAAATACGGATGAGCTTGTCAGGTCAATCCGATCTCATCAGCCCAAAGCGGTTTTTCTCTGCAATCCAAACAACCCAACCGGACAATACCTGAAACGGGACAAAATCGAACAAATCCTTTCAGCCTGCGAAGATACCCTGCTCATTCTCGATGAAGCCTACGTCAGTTTTACCACAGAACCGTGGAATTCCCTTGAACTGGTCGACCGTGAAAATCTTATCATCATCCGTTCCATGACCAAGGATTACGCTCTGGCCGGACTGCGGCTGGGATATGGCGCAGCTAATCCTGCGATAATCGATACACTGAAAAAGGTGTGCTCACCGTGGAATGTGAATGCAGTTGCCCAAAGCGCCGGCACAACAGTCCTGAGCAACCAGTATCATCTCAACCGCTGCAAAGATGACATTTTGAAAGCAAAGGGATTTCTACTCGAAAAGCTTTCTGCTCTCGGACTGAACCCGCTACCTTCAGATGCTAACTTCTTTCTGCTGAACGTTGGCAATGCCGCCCGGTTTCGTCAGAAACTGCTCCGGCACGGAATCATGGTGCGCGATTGCACATCATTCGGGTTGCCGAAATATGTACGAATAGCGCCTCGCACCCTGCCCGAATGCGAGAAATTAATCCTGGCGATCGGTGAGATTTAAAAATGAAATTGGCCATTATTACTACCTTAGCCATCTCCCTGGCGGCAATCGCTTCCGGCTGCACATGCGTCAAAAACCAATCCAATATCAACGTAACTATCCGGGAAATAACACTAAGCAAAATATCATTCGACCAGAGCACCATCGATGTCGCTGTTCGGATTTATAATGAGAACACGGTAAATGCCACCCTGGATCGAATCGAATACGATATCTACTTCGGAAACAAGGACAAATGGATATGGATTGGCCGGGGAGAAAAAGAGGAATTGGACATCGCAGCAAACGAAACCAGTGATTTCACAGTCACTACCATTATTGAAAATCAGCAATATCTGAAGCTCATGACGAATTCCATTTTCGGGACCTCACCCACTCAAATGAAAGTGGATGGCACCGCCTGGTGCAAGGTAGGGCCTGCCACCTTTGAAGTGGCTTTCGATGAGACAGACATCGATCCTTACGATCAACTATCCGAAGGCGAAAGCATAGGAACGGACCCAGTGGAAGCAGGGACAGAAGGAGAACGCGGTGAATAAAGGATTCATCCATATCTACACAGGTGACGGGAAAGGCAAGACAACTGCTGCATTGGGGCTGGCGCTTCGCGCCACCGGGCAGGATTTCAAGGTAATCGTCATCCAGTTTTTGAAAGGGGATCACGGCTGCGGAGAACACCTCTTTGCCTCTAAATACCAGCCCTTTGAGATAGTTCAATTCACCAATGGAAATTGCTTCACCCTGCCGGAAGAACAGTTGAAAGAAGATGTTGAGAAAACGTTTGATTTCATCAAAGATACGATGGCCAGCGGAAAATATCAGATGGTCATTCTCGATGAAATATTCACAGCTATGAACAGAGGGCTGCTGGAAACGGCCAGAGTTATTGAAATGATACAGCGCAAACCTGATTCGATTGAACTGGTTCTTACCGGACGCAACCCGCCACCGGAGATTATGGAACTGGCCGATTACATCACCGAAATGCAGATGAAAAAACACCCCTTCACCAGAGGAATCAAAGCACGAAAAGGGATCGAGTATTGAGATAACAGGAACTGACAGGATGTTTTTATCCTGTAAATCCTGTTATCCTGTCAAATAAAAAAAGGTGAAGACTGGAAACGGTCAAAAGGATAATGGCAAAACATATCAGCATTCAAGAATACCCGGTATTTGAAAAAGGCATTTTTAAAGAACACCAGGTTCTTTTCGATCCCTATTCCCGTAACATCCCCGAACACCAGAAAAAGAAATATCAGAAAGCACGCAGCACCCTGCCAAAATACGAAGGAACTTACCAGTGGCAGCTAATCGACGGCCCCGGTTTTTGCGGGACTACTCATCCCGGAACAGGTAAGACATTCCACGGAGTCATGACCGGCGCAGCCCACCCGATTTACAACAGCGACTGCCTGTACGTCAATCCTTTTCAAAGTGTGTTCGCCATATCCGATCCTCCGGGTATTACGACCTTCTCCCGAGGGCTCATCACAGAACTCGATAGACTTCTGCAAAAAAATTCGGTTGAAAATCTTGAAGCAATAGTCAACGAGGTCAACAGAAACGCAGGTGCCGGTTTAAGAGACCGGGCCACACTGGCACTTATACATTTCACGCCTGAAAACCCTCACAAAGCCCTGGCCCTGTTGTCTGGAGATTCATATTTTTTCCATGTCAACGCCATTCGCCAAACAATATCCAGACTGGAAGCGGTGCCAAATCGATGGGGAACCCCCAATGCCTATTTCTCACTACAACAGATCGATATCTCAGAAGATGATTTCTTCATCCTCGCCAGTGACGGAATTACTGCTGTTCGCCCTGCCAATCAGGATATCAAGCTCGATGAAGTCATTTTGAATCTGGCTATCAGCGATCCGGACAATTTCGCTTTTAATGTTGCCGCCACATGCAACCAGATCATCGAAGAAGAGAATGCCGGACAGGTGCGAACCACCTTTGGTGGAGGTGATGACGTTTCAATCATCCTGATTCATCCCGCAAAACTGCAAACTCCCGATTCATCAAAGAGTTACATCCTCGGCGGGTACATAGATGGGAAAATTCCATGAGCCAATTGAATATGCCCCGAATTGTCATTGCCGGGACGCAGAGTGGAGTCGGGAAGACCACCATCGCCACCGGCATTATGGCAGCACTTAAGAGCAAAGGACTCAACGTCCAGCCCTTCAAAGTCGGGCCCGATTACATCGATCCCACCTATCACACACTGGCTACCGGACTGCCTTCACGAAACCTTGATAGCTGGATGCTCTCTCACCAGGCGATTCCTGAATTATTCTGCCGCGCAGCCCGGAAGGCTGATATCTCAGTTATCGAGGGTGTGATGGGGCTTTACGACGGGCACAGCGGACTCGAAGATTCGGGAAGCACAGCAGAAATTGCCAAGCTTCTAAACGCTCCCACTATACTAATTATCGACGCTGGAAAGATGGCTCGCAGCGCCGCCGCCATCGCGCTTGGTTATGTCAAGTTTGATCCAGGCCTCAATCTTGCCGGATTCATCGTCAATAACATCGGCAGCGAACGACATTACTTATGGGTGAAGGATGCCATCGAACAGACAACCTCACTGCCCGTCCTGGGTTACCTGCCCAAAAACGCCGATTTTGAAATGCCTGAGCGTCACCTGGGATTGATCCCAACCGTCGAAACGGTAGGGACACGTTGCAACGTGCCCCTACAACGGCAGATTGAACAAACCGTCAACATAGATCAGATATTGGAAATCGCACGCTCTGTCCATCCCGTAGTGGCTCAAAATATTGAGCCACTCCTTTTCCCTGCCGAAAACATATCCCCATCGGTCAACATTGCCTATGCCTGGGACGAGGCTTTCAGTTTTTACTATCAGGACAATCTAGACCTGCTGGAAGCCTACGGTGCCCAACTCTCACCTTTCAGCCCTCTCAATGATGCTGCCCTGCCTCCGAATACCCAAGGAATTTATATCGGCGGAGGATTCCCAGAGGTCTACGCCGAACGTTTGAGCCAAAATCAGAAGATTATGGAATCAATCCGGCAAGCAGCCGCTCGAGGCATTCCTGTTTACGGGGAGTGTGGAGGATTGATGTACCTCGCCGAAGGACTCACCGATTTCGAAGATAATCGATATCAAATGACAGGATTGGTTCCATGCTGGTCAACCATGTCTAAAAAGCTCGCTCGCATGGGTTACGTGGAGCTAGAATTCAATCAAGACACCATCTTGGGATCGAAGGGATTGCGGATACGCGGTCACGAATTCCACTGGTCCGAAATAAAAAGCGAATTGAACTCACCAGCATATCAGGTGCTTCATCCAGAAACCCGAACCGAGGGATATTCAAATGGAAACGTCCTGGCATCTTATATTCATTTGCATTTCGGGACCGATTCGAACCTCGCCCGGAATTTCGTTAAGGCTTGCCAAAGATAGCATTCAGTCCCAAGATTTTGACAAGCTCTTGTCCAACTGATTATACTAAAGCAAAACTGAATATTACGCTGTCGGTTTCCGCTCTTTTGCGGATGAAAAGGGAAACCCGTCAAAAGCGGGTGCGGTCCCGCCGCTGTAACCGGAGACGAAACCTGAAAGATTGCCACTGTTCCGTTCTAACGGAATGGGAAGGAATCGGGGAGTAGGAAGACCCGGAAGCCAGAAGACCTGCCGGCAGATGCTCAAAAAGCCTTCGAGGCAAAGGTTAAAATGGGAGATGGTAAATCCCTGAACCATGAGATGGTTTGGGGATTTTTTTATTTGTCTAAAATAGAAAACAGGAGCGGAAAATGGGAAGATCACTAGAGGAAACAATCTCGGCAATCAAACCCATGGATGAGACATCCATGCATGCTGCCCAAGCACGACAGGATGAACTCACGAAGCCAATTGGTTCACTGGGAAGGATGGAGGAAATATCCATCCAGATCGCCGGCATCACGGGAAATCCTCGGCCTAAAATCAAAGATAAAGCGATTATCGTCATGGCCGCCGATCATGGAGTGGTAGCATCAGGAGTAAGTCTCTATCCGCAGGAAGTCACCGCTCAGATGATGCACGGCTTTCTGGCCGGTACCGCAGGGATCAACGTGCTTTCCCGGCACATCGACGCACGCGTGGTTGCGGTGGACATGGGAGTTATCGGCGGATTCGAGCCCCAGCCAAACCTGATTTGCAAAATGATCGATTTCGGCACCAAAGACATGACTCAAGGTCCGGCTATGACCCGGCAGCAAGCCATCGACGCTATCGAATCCGGTATTGACGTTGTTGAAGCAGAGATCGCCAAAGGACTTGATATCGTGGGTACCGGCGATATGGGAATCGGCAATACTACCCCTTCAACAGCTATATGCGCAGCTATTACCGGCAAACCGGTGGCACAAGTCACCGGGCGAGGCGCTGGCCTCGGAGACGAGCAACTTGCCGATAAAGTGGAAATGATCGAAAAGGCATTGGAAATCAATAAACCCGACCCGAAAGACGCAATTGACGTGCTGGCCAAGGTGGGAGGATTTGAAATCGGCGGACTGGCCGGAGTGATTCTTGGAGCAGCGGCTAACCGCATTCCGGTCGTCATCGACGGGTTCATTTCCGGCGCAGCAGCATTAATCGCGGCTACGCTTTGCCCGCAATCTACTGCATACATGATCGCCGGGCACCAGTCAGTTGAGATCGGACATCGGGCCATGTATGAGCATATGAAACTCGAACCAGTACTCAACCTGAACATGCGTCTGGGGGAAGGCACCGGCGGAGCACTGGCCATGAGCATTGCCGAGGCTTCCTGCAAGATACTGGATGAAATGTTCACCTTCGCTGAAGCTGAAGTGTCCGGAGCAGATAAGGAAGTTCAGTAAATGGGTTTCTGGACAGCATGGCAGTTTCTAACCATCTTCCCCGGACCATCAATCAAAGATGGAGAGGGACAAGGGCTTGGGTCCTCGCTACCGTACTTCTCCATCATAGGACTTATTCTGGGAGGGATATTATTAGGACTGGACCAGTTATTCGATCTGTTCCTCCCGCCATTCCTTAACAGCGCGCTTCTTCTGGTTACACTGGTCATCCTAACCGGAGCGCTTCACCTCGATGGATTCATGGACACCTGCGATGGATTCGCAGTTAAAAGTTCGGCGGAAGCTCGCCTAAAAGTAATGTCCGACAGCCGAGTGGGTGGATTCGGCGTTGCCGGGGCATGTTGCCTAATCCTTTTGAAATTCGCCGCCATCATATCGCTCCCCGGGGAACTTCGCACAGTTGGACTCCTGCTAATGCCGGTACTGGCCCGATGGAGCGTAGCTTACACCATCCTGGCATTCCCTTCGGCAAGAAAAGGTGGACTCGGTGATCTATTCAAAGAGAAGACCAGTTGGATCATGCTGCCAGTGACCACAATCATAGCATTGATTATTGCTATCGCTTTTCTGACATGGATTGGTCCAATACTTATGATAGGAATCTGGTTCATCGCATTTATGATCGCCAAAGGGCTTAGTTTTAGACTCGGCGGTCTCACCGGGGATACCTACGGGGCAATCATCGAACTTGCGGAAGTAGCCATTCTGATAGGGATTGTTATAATAGGAGAAGCGGGAGGAACCAGTTGGCTAGACTTATCCTAGTGAGACACGGGCAGACAGAGTGGAACCGCCTGAGACGTTATCAGGGCCAGACCGATATCGAACTGAATGAAACGGGTATCGAGCAAGCCCAAAAAGCCGCCGAACGACTTTCTAATGAGAAGATTGATTCCGTTTACTGTAGCGATCTCAAACGCGCCCGGCAAACCGCCGAGACCATTGTCTCAAAACACAACAATGTAGGGGCGATTCATGAATCGCCCCTACTGAGAGAAATGAATTTCGGCGATTATGAAGGACTGACTTTTGAAGAGATGGACCCCAAGTTCCAGCTCATTTTCAGTGCCGACCCCGCATGGAGAAGCATCGGACCCAATGTCCGCGCCCCCAATGGAGAAAGCATATCTGACATGGCTTCACGATTAAAACAATTCACTCAACAAATATTGGGAAAACACACCGATAATGAAACGATTCTCATAGTTGCCCACGGAGGACCGCTACAAACGCTTATCTGTCAACTTATGGGTATCGGGTTGGAGCACTGGTGGCAAATCCGTATTAGCGGAGCTTCGGTTTCCATTATGGAAACATATCCTCAGGGAACCTCGATCGTCCTGCTCAATGGTACAAGTCACTTGGGCTAATCAAGCGTTCACTTGAGCCCGGCTTCAAGCTTAAGTCGCTCCAGACAATCAGCACACTCGATCTTGTTCAATCCGTTCCTGAAATGCATCGGACACGGGCTGAACAACTCTTCAGCCGCTTTCCGCAATTCTTCCCTGGCTAGACAAATTTCCAAATGGCCGTGACTTGTGGTGCCAACCAATGATTCAATTTCATCTTGATTTATCAAAAAGACTTGCATATCCCACATGTTGCACTATAATATCACATGTCCATTATATCGAGTAAAAAATGAAAATACGTGTCAAGCTGCTAATCCTTTTTATCATCGTTGGAATTGGGGCAGCAGTGGCCATAAACATGGGATGGCTTGAGTGGCATGATGTTCCTGGTGATGTACGGGATCAAATTGAGGCACTTAGCACTTTGGATTATGAAGTTGACAGCATCAAGGATACAGGAAAAACGTATAAAATCAAATTAGAAATGAGGAAAATACCCACTCTCAGTACTGATGAAATCGAAAATTGGACCACTTCGGTTTGTATAGATGTGAACAGAATTTTACTTAGGGAGGACATAAAGCGAAATATTGAAGTAGAAGCAC
>CAZJQZ010000003.1:0-48271 GCA_964548045.1 uncultured Dehalococcoidia bacterium
TGTCGCAGTTGGAATCAGGCAGAATGGAGTTATATAAAGTCAAAACCACAGTGCTCTCTATTCTGGACCAGATCAAGGAACAAGTGAGGACTCATTTGAATAACCATCAGTTCGTCGCCAGCATCTCACCGGACATGCCAGAAGTTTATGCCGATGAAGTGCGCATCGGTGAGGTTATCATAAACCTGATAGCGAATGCTGCTGCCTATTCTGATGAGGGAACTTCAATTACCGTGGAAGCCGGAGAAATCGATGGCGAGGTGGTGGTTAGTGTTATTGACGAAGGGATAGGTATTCCTGAAGAAGATATATTGAATGTTTTTGACCGGTTCAGCAGACTGGAAAACGGGGCAAAGAGGAGAAGGTCCGGGACCGGACTTGGCCTTTCAATTTGCCGGGGAATCATTGAAAAGCATGGATGCAGAATCTGGGCAGAGAGCGAAGTAGGCAAAGGCTCTAAATTCAGTTTCAGCCTGCCAAATGGGGCTGTGCCCGCTGAAAAGGGATGAAGGGGACATCTCTCCTGTACGGGCGATTCGTGAATCGCCCGTACAATATCAAAGGGTTGATCAGAAATTTCTGAAGTCGGGAAAGGAGGAGTCAAATGGCATCCATTTATTTCACTGGAACGTACCCTCCCATAATGTGTGGAATAGCTACTTATACCAACTATCTAACCCGTGAAAGTCCTCCCGGACAATGGGGCGCACTATCCTTCGACCTTGAAAAATACGGAGCGCCTCTTACCAACGGTCCGGCGTCAGCAACGGAACCCGTGTGGTACGGCATTGCAGGGCACCGCGATTTCTGTGCCAGTGACATCTTGACAGGGCTTACGGAATTGAGAGCATACAGATCAGATTCTGTCCTCTGGTTTCAGCATGAAACAGCTATATGGGCAAATCCCCGCAAATTCGTTGCCATGCTCAAATGGCTGGATATGCCCAAAGTAGTATCTTTCCATACTCTCCATTTCCAGAGCAGTGAGACCCCCAGTGGGCTCTGTGGATACCAGTACGATCTGTTACAAAACCTGTTGCCTTATGTGGATGCCATCACTGTGTTCAGTTACGGCGTTTACTGGGCAGTCATCTCCGCATTCCCCGAATACTGCACCAAAGTATATGTAATTAAACATGGCATCCATTCTTATCCGGCGATATGCAGTCTGAGCCGGGAAGAAGCCAAAGAGAAACTGTATGATTTCCTGATGTGTGAATCGGGACTCGATACGGAAGCAAAAGAAGTTTTGCGTCAACAACAGATATTCTCCGATCCCGATACCGTCATCCTCGGGCAAACCGGATTCCTTTGCCCGCTGAAGCAATCGGAATCTCTTTATATCGTCCGTGAAAATCTTCAAAGAATGCTGCCCCACAAGCGAATAGTCGCGGTGCGTATTGGAAGTGCCAGAGAAAAATCGCATACAGCTTATGCCAAACATCTCCGTTCTGAATTCAATGATCCGAACGCATTCTTGCTGGACACCTGGTTGCCGGATAGCGTATTGCCGCTGGCACAGAGAGCATTCGATATCAACTTCTACTGGCCTGCTGACTGTACGCAAAGCGGGATCTTGGCCCACGCTCTGGGTGCCGGCGCGATCATTGCCGGGCGCGATATGGAAGGAGTGGGGGAAACGTTGCGTGGCGCCGGTGAGATAGTGGATACCGACATCGACAGACTCACGATGAAAATCAGGGACGTTATTCTCAATCCTGAGCTTGCCAGGCAGATCGAGATGCAAGTTAGTGACTATGCCAGCGAGTTTTCATGGAAGAACCAGGCCAGCAGACACTACAAGCTGGCTGAAACGATAATCGCTGGTGTGCAGGTCAGAGAGAAAGCATGCGAACCTCCTGAAACAGACCCGCTGGTTGCATTGGTAACCGGCAGTTCGAACGTAGAAATATCGGCTGATCCTGTTGCTTTTAAACAGTTGTTGCACAATATTCAAAACAAAAAGAAATCTGGAAATGTAGCCCGGATTCATAGCACCCGGAAGGGGCCTCGCGGAGTTATTTGAACCCTCTGCTTTTATGACAGCAGATATGTTATGCTAAAACAAAATGAAGGACAGCGTTATCTCTGGAGAGAGGAGGGGGCGAGTTTTGAACTCGCCCCTTTAAACATAACGAATCTCAGCAATGGGCGATACTTCCAAAAATCACAAGACAAAGCAAGCAAAGCTTCGTGTGGAAACGGAGGCTTGCTTTGTAGAAGCCATAAAAGAACCTATGGCTCAGGCATTGCACACTGGAGAAAGGGATATTGTAGTTGGTATCCCTTTTTACAACGAAACCGATAGTGTTGCACATGTGGTCGAAACTGCCAGACAGGGGCTGAAGAACTTCTACCCAAATGCAAAATCAGTCATAGTAGCTGCCGGAGCACCTGCTGGGGGTGAAGCACTCAAAGCGATCAATGCTCTCCCGGAAGATAGCAGGATACCTCGGATAGCCTTCCTTCTGAACGATGATCGAATAAACGGCAAGGGGTGGGGCATACGGGCCATAACTGAAATTGCCAGTGCCCTCGGTGCGGACCTGATTTTGCTGGGAGCCGATCTTAAAAGTCGCAAACGATACGGAGAAATAGAAGGTCTGGCACCTGACTGGATACCCCTCCTGCTCGAACCCATCAAGAGAGGAGAAGCTGATATAGTATTCTCCCGATTCAATCGCCATCCGCTGGAAGATCCGATCTCCGTTTTGCTGACTTACCCTTTACTCACTGCAATTTATAGACATCCGATCCACCGTTCCATAGGAGCGCAATGGGGAATCTCTCACGAGCTTGCTCGTCATTATTTGAAAGACCCTGCCCATCTGTGGACTGACGAAGTCTCCGAATATGGAATAGACTGTTCAATTGCCATCGGAGCCATTATCAACAACGCCAGAATCTGCGAGGCGAACATGGGCATTACGTTTGATCACACCTCGGCGGCAAAAAGTGAACTGATACTCCGTCAGGTAGCGAACATTTTGCTTACCAGGATCGCGGCGGATAAAGACTGGTGGCGAGAAAGCTCCCTTACCCATTACTTTCCCCTCGTTAAGCCTCTGGCAACTTTTGGAATCAGAAAACCATACCAGCCCGAGGATGTTGAAATAGATCCCAAAAAGGCGATAACCAAATACAAAAATGGCTTCAATAAATTCCATTCACTTTACAAAGGAGTTTTTCCCCCGGAAACCTACCAGCAACTAGAGAGATTGACCGAATCAGAGGATACCAGCTTTAATTTCAATGGGGATTTGTGGGCCCGAGTAATTTATGGTCTGGTGCTGGCTTACACTTTTGGGCAGCGTTTCACCAAAGGCGACTTGATAGATTCACTCATTCCGTTGTTCAACGGATTCATGGCTAATTTTGTTATACAGATATATTCCATGCAAAGAGATCTGGAGCATCTGCCACAGGAAAAAAGGAAACGCCTGCTATCATTGGAATCCGAAAGAAAACTGGAAGAACTGGCAGATGATTTCCAGCGCCGCAAATCGGATTTTCTTGCTACCTGGAAACTAACGGCAGAAATATTCGAGTCACCAGTACCCCAGATCACTTATCGCGAGTTTATTCCCGGAGTTCCGCTGGTGGTTCCCACTGAACTAACCTCGTCGGAAGGTGAACTGGTTCGGGCCAATGATATTTACAACAGAATCTTCACCAGTCAAAAAGAGGACTTTGACCGCTTTATCTATGAACGATTGAAAGTTCCACCGGAAGCCAGTTCCATGGAGATATCCCTGTCCATAAGAAATTTCATGAAATCTGTAGAGGAGGAAATCCTTCCCGGGATAGACCTTTCCACCCTGAATGGCACGCAGGAAATTGTAGCTATTGTCTTCCGTCACTTCTCGCAAAGGCAAGGATTCTCCCTGATTCCTGAAATGGCCTCGCAGTTCCTATCCCATTACCCTCCGCTCAATCTTATCACCAAGCTGAATTGCTCCACACTCGATGAACTGCTTAGTAGTCACGATCCTCTGGATATGCTTGCCCTGACTAACTGGGCTGAAGACCGGGACTATATCCGAAATCTGTGGCATATCATAGCTGAGGAGCTTCGCTCAGAGCACTTTGCGCTCCAGCCAATGAAGCCTCTTGTAGTACGCCATCAAGATTTCCCATCGCTGGTGGAGATGAAGGATTCCTCTGCTGTGGACAAACTCACCTCGCGGGTGGTGGTCAGCAATCTTCACAAAGGCATGGGGGGGGAATTTCCCAGGTTACGCTATCTGACCACCATTGCCAAGAATATCGTCGAGGCCGAAAAGTTCAGTGAGGTCTGGGAGAGATTCGCGGCAGGGAGAAAGGATTTTGGTCGAAAAGTGATCGATTCACTGCGTGGCCACTGGGGAAGGGATCCTCTGTCGGCGCACAATATATTCGAAGATGGTCACCATCGCATATTAACGGAGCGTATGAAGAATATAGCCGAGCAGGTTGCTAGCGATGAAAAGGCAGGGGGCAAATCCAGTGCAAGCAGATACCAGCATCTCAAGGAACTGGCCGAATGCTACCATCTGGCGCTGATCCTCCCCGACGGGGAATTCGTTACCTGTTCGGCCTGGTCCTGGGCAAGTTACAGCTTTCGGGGCGGAAAGAAATCACCACCCCCGTTGTCGGCACACGTGGAAAGGGACTGGGCATCACGGGAATTCCTGGTTGAATATTACAAAGCCATCGGAGGAACTGAGGAGGAAGTCAAGGAGAAGATTTTTGAATTGATTGAACAGGGCAGGGAATGGGAAAATCTGGCTCCCCTTCTCCTTGAGACAGAGAAAGGGGCAGAACAGGTCTTACCTTATGATGCTGCCATTGCCACGCCGGAGCAGCCCCCGGCAAAGGAGCTAAAACGATTTGCGGGCAACCCCATACTTAAGCCTATTAAGGAGCATTTCTGGGAATCCAAATATGTGCTGAATGCAGGTATTATCAAGCTGAACGGGAAGATATACCTGGCTTATCGAGCCTTCGGAGATGATGAAATATCCAGGGTGGGGCTGGCGGTGAGCGAAGACGGAATGAACTTCACCGAGCGGCTGGATGAACCGATCTTCGAGCCAAAAACACCCGGTGAAAAAATGGGGTGCGAAGATCCCAGGCTTACGCTGATCGATGATAGGATTTACATGGCTTACACTGCCTACGATGGACTTGTTGCCCAGATTGCCCTCGCTTCGATTAAACCGAAGGATTTCCTGAACTATCGATGGTCAGGCTGGCAACGACACGGGCTGGTCTTCCCCGGATTCGATGATAAAGATGCTGCCATTTTCCCGGAGAAGTTCGATGGGAAATTCGCCATGCTGCATCGTGTGGACCCGCACATGTGGATTACCTTTTCCCCTCACGTGCGCTGCCCCTGGCCCCGACGGGAACACAAGATACTGGCTGGAACTTCCACCGGGATGATGTGGGACGGGCGGAAAATCGGCGCCGGTGCTCAGCCGCTGAAGACCAAATACGGCTGGCTGCTGATTACTCATGGGGTCGATTATGCCCACGTTTACAGATTGGGGGTTATGCTGCTTGATCTGGCCGATCCCTCTAAATTGATCTACCGTTCCCCTAATTATATCCTGGAACCGGCGGAGGATTGGGAACTTGGCTTTGGCGATCAATCGTGGGTGCCCAACGTAGTTTTCACCTGCGGGGCCGTACCTCTGCGCGAAGACCATCTCTTCTTTTTGGATGCCGAAGATGAGTTGCTGATTTACTATGGCGCTTCCGATACATTCATAGGGCTGGCAACTGCCAAAGTCGGGGAGCTGATACCAGAGGAATTCCGCAATGGCAAATGACCCTCTGGTTTTTAGTCATCGTAAATCCTTCTTTTTCAACGGATTATTCTATTGCCCGGCAACATAATTTACACAAAGATGAGAATCATGCTATAATCAAACGTTTAACGAAGTCTGAAAATAACGAGGTAAAAGAAATTGCTAAAGGAAAAGAAGCAGGAAATCATCCAGAAATTCCAGGCCCACGAAGGCGACACTGGCTCCACAGAGGTGCAAATCGCCATCCTCACCGAAAGGATCAACGGTTTGACTGCCCACATGAGGATCAACAAGCATGATTTCGCTACTCAGCGCGGCTTGCTCATGCTGGTAGGCCAGAGGCGGAGGCTCCTGAGGTATCTCCGTGCCAGCAACCATCAAAGCTATAGATCCCTCATCAAAAAACTCAAGATACGAGCGGCCAGCTAGCACTCGTATCGGAGCTTGCTTTAATCGCAAAAAGGTTGTTTAAATGTCAAATAGTTTTAGTATAGAAATTGGTGAGCGCATGCTTACCATCGAAACGGGAAAACTTGCAGGACTGGCAGATGGATCGGTCGTTGTAAGCTATGGGGAAACTGTGGTACTGGTCACTGCCTGTGTTGGCAGTGCTCGCCAGGAAGAGCGGGATTTCCTTCCCCTGACTGTAGATTTTGAAGAAAGGCTTTACGCTGCCGGCAAAATACCGGGCAGCTTTTTCCGCAGAGAAGGACGCCCGGGGCAAAGCGCGACACTGGCCATGCGGCTTACTGATCGTTCCATCCGGCCCCTGTTTCCTAAGGGGTTTCGCCGGGAAGTTCAAATCGTGGCCACCGTGCTTTCGGCTGATCAGGAAAACGATCCTGATATCCTTTTAATCGCAGGAGCCTCGGCTGCGCTGGGAATATCCAGCATACCATTTGAAGGGCCTGTCAGCGCGGTGCGCATGGGCTATATTGATGGGGAGTACGTAGTCAATCCCACATTCAGCCAGCTTGCCGAAAGCAAGCTTGACCTGGTAGTAGCCGGGACCAAAGATGCCGTGGGAATGGTGGAAGCGGGGGCAAGCGAGGTATCAGAAGCCACTATCCTCGAAGCCATCAGAATCGGGCAGGAAATGAATGTCAAAATCATCGAAACTCAAGAGGCGCTTGCCAAAGCTTTTCCACAACCCAAGATAGAATTTGAGCCTCCAGTGACCGATGAAAAGTTGCTGCAAGTGGTGGCTGAAGGTGCAAGAGCGGTATTCCCTGAAGGCCCGACCGGGCTTGATCGCTCTGAACGCGAAAGGCGAATGAGTGAAGCAAAGGATAAGCTGGCGGAGCAATTCGGGGATACATATTCGGCAACGCAAATTGGTGCTGCTGCGGATGCCTGGTTGAAAAAGGAAGTCCGTGCGGTCGTTTTGGATAAAGGGATTCGTGTCAGCGGGCGGGCCCTAAATGAGATTCGCCCCATCTCTTGTAGCGTAGGGATTTTACCTCGCACTCACGGATCGGGCTTGTTTACCCGCGGTCAAACGCAGGTGCTCACCCTTACCACTCTTGGTTCCCTGAGGCAGGAGCAAACCATCGATAGCATAAGCCCGGAGGAAAGCAAGCGATATCTGCATCATTACAATTTCCCCCCATACAGCACCGGGGAGGTGAAACGGCTCGGTACAGGCCGCAGGGAGATCGGGCACGGGGCGCTGGCAGAACGGGCCCTCGTTCCAGTTATACCCAATGACGAGGATTTTCCGTACACCATCAGACTCGTTTCCGAGGTGCTGAGTTCCAACGGGAGCTCATCGATGGCCAGCGTATGCGGCAGTTCACTTTCACTTATGGATGCCGGTGTTCCTATTAAAGCACCGGTGGCTGGAGTGGCTATGGGACTGATCACCGATACTGATGGCAGATTAGCGGTTCTCACCGATATCGAGGGAATCGAGGATTTCTTTGGCGATATGGATTTCAAAGTCGCTGGAACTGCTGCGGGGATTACTGCTTTGCAGATGGACCTGAAACTCAAAGGTATAAGTTATGAAATTATCGAAACCGGACTGAAACAGGCGCTGACAGGGCGGCTCTTCATTCTTGACAAGATGAAAGAGGCCATCGGTGCCAGTCGGTCAGAATTGAGCAAGTATGCCCCCAAGATGACCAGAATATCCGTTGATCCTGATAAGGTTCGCGACGTGATCGGACCCCGCGGCCGTATGATAAGATCCATAACTGAAGAAACCGGCACGACCATCAACATAGAAAATGATGGCACCATCACCATCAGCGCGCCTGATGAGGAAACAGCGCAGAAAGCCATAAATATCATCGAAGGTCTGACTAAAGATCCCCTGGTTGGAGATATCTACACTGGCAAGGTAACCTCAACCACCGGGTTTGGCGCTTTCGTGGAGATACTGCCTGGCAGGGACGGGCTGGTTCACATCAGTGAACTGGAAAACTATAGGGTGGCATCTGTTGAAGATGTGGTTTCTGTTGGCGATGAAATCACGGTTATAGTGATCGGGATCGATCAACAGGGGAAGATAAAGCTTTCACGAAAAGCTCTCCTCAACAACCCGTCTGGCGAACTGCCAAAAGGTAACGAGTCGAGTAATCATCCCCAGCATAGTTCCCCTCCGAGAAGGCCACCTGACAGAAGGCAAGGACCACACAGATAGAGGAAGTCTATGGCAACTCTGAGTGTTCTGGTTCATGGTGCTATGGGGAAAATGGGGCAGGCAGTAATCGATGCTGTTTGCCGCGACCCTGAACTCAAACTTGTTGGAGCAGTGGATGTAAGGGCCTCCCGTGATCTGTTGGTGTTGCCAGATGGTGCAGGCGAAATCCCTCTATCAACCGATGTCGAATCCCTCCTCGCAAGTACCCAGCCTGATGTAATGGTCGATTTTACGCAGCGTGATGCCACCATGCCTGCTGTGAAATTTGCCACCGGGCAGGGTGTAAATTTGGTCATTGGAACTACCGGGCTTTCAGAAGATGAACTGCAGGAGATTGACACACTGTCCCGTCAGCACGATGCAGGAGCAGTGGTAGCGCCCAATTTTTCACTGGGAGCGGTTGTGATGATGCACCTTTCGAAAATAGCCGGCAAATACTTCGATTATGCGGAAATCATCGAAATGCATCATGAGCAGAAACTGGATTCTCCTTCTGGTACTGCGATAGCAACGGCCAGAGGTATGGTAGAAAGCCGGGGCAAAGCGTTCACGTATCCGGTTCCACAGAAAGAAACGCTCAAAGGTGGACGAGGCGCTGAGTTTGAAGGAGTGGCACTGCACAGCGTGCGTTCGCCGGGATACATGGCTCATCAGGAAGTGATCTTGAGTGGGCCGGGACAGACATTGAAAATCCGGCATGACCAGATTAGCCGGGATGCTTTCGGGCCGGGGATTACATTAGCCATAAAAGAAGTGGTAAAATCGAAGGGTCTGTCCTTCGGGCTCGACAAACTATTAGGTTTACAGGAGCAATAGAAATGAGAGACCCATGCGTAGCGATAGTTGGAGTGACCGGCCTTGTGGGGCAGGAATTTCTCCGAATACTAAGACAGCGAAAATTTCCCATGGCTTCCCTCAAATTATTTGCATCGGAGGCGTCAGCGGGTAAAAAGATAACTATAGGCAAGGAAGAATTCGAAATCGAAAAAGCCACGCATGAAGCAGTTGAGAATGTGGATATTGCCCTTTTCTCTGCCGGTTCAGAGATCAGCCGTGATTTTGCTCCGGTGGCAGCCAAAGCCGGAGTAGTGGTGGTCGATAACAGTTCAGCCTGGCGAATGGAACCGGAAATTCCCTTAGTAGTTCCGGAGGTGAATCCGGAAGATCTGGCTAATCATAAGGGCATAATTGCCAATCCCAACTGTTCAACGATCCAGATGGTAGTAGCACTCAATCCGTTACATAAAGTCAATCCTATCAAGCGGATTATCGTGGATACCTACCAGTCAGTTTCCGGTACCGGCAGAGCGGCCATAGAAGAACTTTCTACCCAGACCAAACAAATTCTTAACGGGCAGGATATAATGCCGCATGTCTATCCACATCAAATCGCTTTCAATGTTCTTCCCCACATAGATGTATTCCTGGGCAATGGTTATTCCAAAGAAGAGATGAAAATGGTACAGGAAACGCGAAAGATTATGCATGCCGAAGATTTGCCAATCTCTGCTACTTGCGTCCGGGTTCCGGTATTTGTTTCGCACAGTGAAGCCGTGCATGTGGAATTCTCCAAGCCTATGAGCCCTGAGGAGGCAAGGGATATCCTGAGCAAAGCCCCTGGTATCAAAGTCATGGATGACCTTGACGTCAATATGTATCCTCTTCCAAAAACAGCCGCCGGACGAGATGAAACCATGGTCGGACGAGTGCGTGCCGATCTCTCCCATCCCAATGGGCTGGCGATGTGGGTAGTATCCGATAATTTACGCAAAGGGGCTGCGTTGAATGCAGTGCAGATCGCCGAGGAACTGGTAAAACAGGGGTTACTCCGCCAGGGAGCAAGTGGATGAAAGAATTGGGGCGTCTTCTCACCGCAATGGTGACCCCTTTTGATGAGAGGGGCGAAGTCGATTACGAACAGGCAAAGAAGCTGGCACTGGCTCTGATTGATTCCGGGAGTGATGGGGTAGTGATTGTGGGTACTACCGGCGAGTCTCCGACGCTGACTCACGAAGAGGATATAAAGCTTTTCGCTGCAGTGCGTGAAGCTGTAGGTGATCGAGGTTCCGTTATAGCCGGAACCGGCAGTAACAGCACGTCAGAAGCCCTGATGAAAACCCGTGAGGCAGAAAGGATCGGGGTTGATGCCTGCCTGTTGGTGGTTCCCTATTACAACAAACCAACCCAGGAAGGATTGTACCAGCATTTTAAAACTGTTGCCGAAAGCACCAGTCTGCCCTGCATCCTTTACAATGTGCCGGCACGAACGGTGGTCAACCTTGCTCCGGAGACAACCATTCGGTTGAGCGAAATTGATAACATGATCGGTATAAAGGAAGCCAGCGGCAATCTGGATCAGATCACCAAAATAATCGCCGGGACAGGGGACGAATTCCTGGTCTACAGTGGCAATGATAATGACACACTGCCCATCTTATCAATTGGTGGATATGGGGTTATCAGTGTAGTATCACATCTGGTTGGCAGACAAATTAAGGATATGATAACCAATGCTGTTGAGGGCAGGCCGAGCCAGGCAGCCAGAATCCATCGCGACCTCTTGCCATTGTTTAATGCCATGTTTATGGTCGCCAACCCGATCCCTATAAAATATGCCTTGAATCACGTTGGCTTCCGAGTGGGGTTACCACGCCTGCCGTTAATCCCGCCCGATGAGAAGTCGGCGGATGCCATCGAAGAAGTTCTTGCGAGATATCAAATTGACCTACCTTTGAATCAGTGAACAAGGCGATGGGAATTGGCACACTTGAAAAAAACACATCAGGCCGATATAATCTCATTTAGTTTGAGTGAGATGCATGATCAGTTTGCAGCAGGCAATGGAAACAACAGATAGCCTATGAACAAATCCCCATAGATACACAAACACCTGTCCTCTTCAGGATTTTGATTTGCAAATACCAGATTCTCCAGTGAGGCAAGTTCGCAAGGTTTTCAGCAAATATCCGGAGGGAAGTGAGCTATCAAAGAGGGATAACACTAAACCAAAAACGAGATGAGAGTGATCGCAGGCGAAGCCAAGGGACGTTCCCTTAAGTGCCCTAAAGAACCACAGATACGGCCAACTGCCGATATGGTTCGCGGGGCTATATTTTCAGCGTTGGAATCATCTGCTACCGACTGGTCTCGTACCCTTGATCTCTATGCCGGCACCGGCGCTTTGGGTATCGAAGCCCTGAGCCGGGGCGCGGAAGAAGTTGATTTCGTAGACAGAAATCCCAGATGCTGTTCCGCAATTCGGGACAACCTGAAACATACCGGGTTTCTAGAAAGAGCAAAAGTGTACCGTCTTGAAACAGGCAAAGCTTTGCGCACTCTCAAGAAGCAGTATTCTCTTGTTTTTTTGGATCCGCCATACGCCGACGAAAGTGCCTCAAACATACTGGCGGAAATAGCCAATTCTGATCTGGTGGGAAATCAGACGACCATTGTGATGGAACACTCTCAAAAGATAAAACCGGAAGCACATTACGGCAACTTTACGATGACAAACAATCTTCATCACGGAGATACATACGTTTCCATATTCCAGAGAGAAGGGGAAAAGAATTGAAAGTCGCTCTGTATCCAGGGAGTTTTGATCCCATAACTTATGGGCACCTTGATATCGCTACACGGGCAGCATCGGTCTTTGACGAAGTGGTTATGGGAGTGTTCGATATTCCCCAGAAAAATCTCCTTTTCACCACCGCGGAACGGGTCGATTTAATCGAAAAGACAATCGGAAATGTGCCCAACTTGCGGGTAGAGAGTTACGGTGGCATGACAGTTGATTTTGCCAGGCGACTGGGAGCAAAGGTAATCGTGCGAGGATTGCGGATGAGCCCCGATTTCGAGCGGGAATTTGAGATGGCTTTGATGAATAAAAAGCAGGCCCCGGAAATCGAAGTGCTTTGTATGATGACCAGTGTGCAATATCAGTTTTTGAGTTCCAGTCTCATGAAAGAGGCAGCCCGATTCGGCGGGTATATCGAGGATCTGGTGCCCGAGCATGTGGCCAATGCGTTGAGAGAGAAACTCTTCATCGCCGGAAAATAGAAGAAATTATAATCGAGGAGGAAGAATAAATGGCAATGAAAATCACTGATGAATGTATCGCATGCGGAGCATGCGAGAGCGAATGCCCGGTGGGGGCAATTTCGGAAGGCGATACCCAGTTTGAGATCGACCCGAACAAGTGCGTTGAGTGCGAAGGATACTTTGACGAACCGCAATGTGTTAGTATTTGCCCCAATGACGCTATCGTAAAGGCCTAGTATACCCAAATCAAAATCAAAGGAAAAACCAAAAAGCTGTATTTAGAGCTATTTGCTCAGATCCCCGACGAACCGGGGGTCTGAGGGATAGCTTTCATTTCGAGGAGTCAAAGATGACTCGGAGGTAGTATCGGATTCTCCTAATTCCCCTTTTGTGAAAGGGTGAGTGGTTTGCTTTATCTTAAGATAATCAGAAGCTTGCGGGTTTGCGGAGACGGTAACTGAGACGTCATTCCGGTCTGAGACCGATCTGGAATCTAATCTCCCAATTACTAATGGATTCCCGCATACAGGCCTCGGCGGTATCAGGTTCTAGCGTGCTCTGACTTCCACTTTGTATCCAAGATTGCTCAGATCGCTGATAAGTTTGGCGGGATCTTCGATATCCACCTGCACTATCAAGTCTTTGGATTCCCTCTCAATAGAATCATCCAAGTGGATAGCTTCAATCTGAAGATTACCTTTATTGAGTGTTCCTACAACTTCTTCGATCTTTTGAGTGGTCTCGCAATCGTAAATATGGAGACGAACCCCTGATTTGCCAATTCCCAGAAGCGGGTTCATGATGCGATAAACGAAATCGTTGGTGGTAACTATGCCGACGAGGCGGTTGTTGTTGTCCATTACCGGGAAGGCTCCAACCCCGTGTTCCTGGGCCTGGGCGAGGGCGCTCTCGGCGGTGGCATCCTGAGATATGCTCATCACCGGCTTGGTCATTATTTCACCTACGGTCATCTTAGCCATCAGATTGTTGAGTTCCCATACGCTCAGGCTGGTGGCAGCCGAAGGCGATGCTGCTGCAATTCTTCTGTCGCTCACAATACCCACGAGTTTCCCTTTGTCAACCACCGGCAGGCGGCGGATTTTGTGGACGCTCAAATATTTCTGAGCATCAAAAATGGAGGTTTTGCTGGAAACAGTTATCACGTTGGTGGTCATGAATTCGCGAACGCGCATGGCATCCCCCTTTGCAGATTCGGCTTGCATCATTTTGGCATTTTAGCTTGCCACTGTCAAGTGGGTGAGGGGATTGATGGCTTGCTCCCTTCGAGGCAGGGTGCTAAAATCCTTGAGAAGAGAGGGCTAGTCGAATGCGGCTAGCCCTAAAGGTGTGTTATGAACCTGTCTGGATTACTGGAACTGGTGAGAGAATTTACTGATTACGGGAAGCTGGTTAAGAGGGAATCCAGAAGTGCTGTCATCATCGATTCTGCCAGACCTGCTTTTTTAGCGTCACTCCATTATGATCTCAAATTGCCTGTGCTGGTGATTGTTCGTGATGTTGAAAGGGCGAAGAAACTGGTTGATGATCTGCTTGCCTGGTGTTCATGTGATGTTCCTGTTCGTCTTTTCCCCGAACCAGGTATGCTTCCCTATGAACGGCTGGTTCCTGATTCTTCAGTGCTGAGTCAAAGATTGCGGGTGCTGGGAGATTTGAAGGAAGGGGGCTTGGGATTGCCTCCACTGGTGGTAACCTCGGTTCATGCCTTGAGTCATAAAACCGTGGCTCCTTTCGATTTCACTTCTGCTTACCGAACAGTGCGGGAAGGGGAAAAATTTGATCCGCAGAAGCTGATGACTAAAATGGTGGCTATGGGCTATGAAGTTTGTGAAATGGTGGAAGCCCCGGGCCAGGCGAGCAGGCGGGGTGGGATTGTCGATGTGTTTTCGCCCGGCAATGATCGGCCTGCTCGTATTGAGTTTTTCGGAAATGATGTGGAGAGCATACGCTGTTTCGATCCCGGAACCCAGCGCTCCGTGGAGACGATGGAATCGTTGTTGATCGTGCCAGCTCAGGAGATGCTTTTGCCCAGGCGAGAGGACATCCAAATGGTCTTTGGAGAGCTTGACCTTTCTGGTTGCAGCGATCAGACACGCGACATGATCTACGAAGATGTGGAGTTGTTGCTGAGTGGGCAATGGCGTGAGAAGCTTTGTTTCTATTCGTCCCTGTTCAACCATAGTGCCATAACCGATTATTTCCCGTCAAATTCACTGGTTGTTCTGGATGATCCCGAAGGTATCGCTGCCGAACTGAGCGATATAGACTCGCAGTCGGTGGAGATCAGAGAGGGACTCATCGAGAGAGGGGAACTGCCCCGCAATTTTCCTCGCCCTTATTTTGACTGGCCGGAACTGGAGGAAAAAATAGCCCGGTTCGACCGGGTCTACTCGTTGCCGAATTGGGGTGCTGAGAGTGACGATTCCTCCTTTGGATTTGACGCTTCTCCCGGTTACGGGGGACAGTTATCCCGTTTTATGGAAGATGTGCCGAAATGGCTGGGCGATGGCAATCGGGTTGTCATCGTTTCCCAACAGGCTGAGCGGGTTGCCGAATTGCTTGGCGAGCGGGATATCCTGTCATCTCCAGTATCGCAGATTGAGCATTTGCCGCCGGAGGGTTCACTTACCCTCATTCGAGGTTCCCTCTCTGGCGGGTGGACTCTTGGGAAAACCCTGCTTCTGACCGATTCCGAACTCTTTGGATTCGTCAAAAAACGCCGTCCGCCGTCGGCGCCCCGTTCTCAGCGTGAAGTTTTCATTGCCAATCTTGCTATCGGTGATTATGTGGTTCACGTCGATCACGGGGTAGCCCGGTTCCTGGGTATGACGACGATGCTTGCCGAGGGCAAGGAACGGGAATACCTGGTTCTGGAATATGCCGATGACGGCAAACTGTATGTCCCCTCAGATCAGGTCGACCGGGTGGCTCGGTACGTGGGTTCCAGGGGCTATTCCCCTTCCCTCAGCAAGTTGAATACACAGGAATGGGCCCGGACCAAGGAGCGGGTGAGAAAGGCCACAGTGGAGATGGCAGAGGAACTTCTTTGCTTGTATGCATCACGGCAGGTATCCCACGGGATTGCCTTTACCGCGGATACCCTGTGGGAACAGGAACTGGCGGCTGCTTTCCCTTACGAAGAAACTCCTGATCAGATGGAAACGATCCGGAATGTGAAGCGGGATATGCAAAACCCGCTGCCTATGGATCGGCTGGTTTGCGGTGATGTAGGCTATGGCAAAACCGAGGTGGCGGTTCGGGCGGCTTTTAAGGCAGTGAATAATGGGATGCAGGTTGCTGTGCTGGTTCCTACCACTGTGCTGGCCCAGCAACATTTCGCTACCTTCGCCGAGCGGCTGTCTGCATTTCCGGTGAGAATAGAGGCGTTGAGTCGCTTTCGTTCGCCAAAAGAACAGCAGCAGGTGCTGGAAGGACTGGGCAACGGCTTGGTGGATATCTGCATTGGGACGCACCGTTTGATTCAGAATGATGTGGTGTTCCAAAATTTGGGGCTGGTCATAATCGATGAGGAACAAAAATTCGGAGTAGCGCACAAAGAGCGTCTCAAGAAACTGAGGAGCGAAGTTGATGTGCTCACGCTGAGTGCTACTCCTATTCCTCGAAGTTTGCACATGTCGCTCATCGGGGTTCGGGATATGAGCACCATCGAGACAGCGCCGGAGGATCGCCTGCCGATCAAAACATATGTGGCGGAGTATAATGACGAGCTTGTTCGGGAGGCGGTTTTGAGGGAGCTCGATCGAAGCGGGCAGGTCTTCTTCGTGCATAATCGGGTGCAGACTATCGATGCTGTTGCCTGGCGGTTGAAGAATCTGGTGCCGGAAGCGCGGATTGCGGTGGGTCATGGGCAGATGAAGGAGGAATCGCTGGAGCAGGTGATGATGGATTTCATGAAGGGAAAATCCAATGTGCTGGTATGCACCACGATCATTGAATCGGGACTTGACTTGCCCGGCGCCAATACGCTGATAATCAACCAAGCGGACAGTCTCGGTCTGACCCAGCTTTATCATCTGCGAGGCAGAGTGGGCAGAGGCGATGTGCGGGCTTATGCCTATCTTTTATATGACAAAGGCAAACAGCTTACTGAGCCGGCTCAAAAACGACTGCGAACAATTTTTGAAGCCACCGAACTGGGCGCGGGATTTCGGATTGCCATGAAGGATTTAGAAATCCGGGGGGCTGGAAATATCCTGGGGGCGGAGCAGAGCGGACATATAGGTGCAGTGGGATTTGACCTGTACTGTCGGCTTCTTTCTGATACGGTGGAGGAATTGAAATCTGGGGGAGTGGAAGGTACAACTCTTGCTGAACCGAAGATTGATCTGCCGATTAAGGCTTATATTCCTGATGATTACGTACCCGATCTGAGCACTCGGCTGGCTCTTTATCAGCGGATGGCGAAGCTCGATTCAGCAGAGCAAAGCAGGGAAATGTGTGGGGAATTAAAGGATCGTTTTGGCGAAGTGCCTGAGGAAGTCGAAAACCTGCTTTACGGGGTGCGAATCAAGCTTCTGGCTACGGATGCAGGGGTACAGCGGATCCTTCCCGAAGGGAAGCAGGTCGTGTTGATTTTTGAGAATGAGGCGAAGCTCAATCGAGAATTTTTGCAGAGGAGCTTTGGCAGCAGTGTGAAGGTCGGGAGTTTGCAGGTACGACTGGATCGAAAGCAACTCGGGAAGCACTGGACGCGGATACTGGAAACGCTCTTACAGACGCTGACCAGGCACAGGGAATAGTGCTTCAGATTATAGTTGCGGCGGATCCTGAGTGTTCCAGTTCTCGAACTCTTTGACGGCACCGCATATTTTGCAGACGCCTTTACTTGTTGGCCCGTCCGGCGGTTCGATTATCCAGTGATGAACGCATTCGGTTTCATTCGCTGGTTCGGTCACAGGTGCTTTAGTTTCGGTTAATGTCTTTGATGTCATGGGGGTTCCCTCATTGCGTCGAAATCTGTAATCTTAACCATATTATTTCCAAAACTGTTATTCAAACGGGATAGCCTGCAAATTTATGAGGTGAAAACACGCAAAATTTTCACCCCTGCAAATATTATTCGTGTTAGAATGAAGGTATTGGCATTATGAAAATTACTAACGAATGCTATTTTTGCCTTGGTCGATTGATACATCAGGCAGCGGAACTGGCCACCGATGATCCTGATTTGCGAACAAAAGCAATTGAAGATGGGTTGAAGTTCCTCGAAGCGGAATTTTCGCCGGATAAGACTTCAATCGCAGTAGCTACCCCGCTGCATCGGATTATACGGGAGATAACCGGGAATCCCGATCCTTATCTTGAGATGAAAGAAACAGAAGTGGCTGTGGCGGAACAGTTATATCGGGATGGGGATAACGGGACCCAATCGAGCCTGTTGGATGAAGTAGTTCTGGCGGTTCGCGGGAATACTATCGATTTCTTCAAAACCCTGGATGAGATCAAGCGAGATTTGAATTTGCCGGTGGAATTTGCAATCAACGATACAGCAAAGCTGGAGGCAAAACTGAAAGATGCCAGGAGCATCCTTTATCTGGCTGATAATACCGGGGAGGTCTTCTTCGATTTGAGGTTGGCCCGAAAAATGGGCGAATATGGCAGGGTTACTTATGTGGTGAAGGAATCGCCGGTTCAAAATGATGTCTCTCTGGCAGATGTTGAAAGATTCGGGTTTGGGGAAAAACTGCCGAGGGTGATCACTACCGGCACCGATACCCCCGGCGTGGATATTGAGCAAGCCTCCGCGGAGTTCAAGTCGGAATTTGCAATCGCCGATTTGATACTGGCTAAGGGAATGGGCTACTGGGAGACCCTTTCTGAGTTACCGGCTCAGGGAAAAGTTTTTCACCTGCTCAAGGCTAAATGCCAGCCTGTAGCAAGCTCGCTGAACGTGCCACTGAATAGCTATGTGGCCTTTTTGCGGTGAAAACCGGTTTTCAAACAGGGGCGACTGGCCCGGTCGCCCCTGGTGGTTTGGCTCTGGTATTAGCTTACTGCTTCCGCCTTCGTAGATTTGCGGAATTCAATCTCATCTACTGATGCATCCACTACCACGATGTCGCCATCGCTGAAAAGACCTTCCAGCACTTTGAGCGCCAGCGGGTCCAGTATTTGCCGTTGTATTGCTCGTTTGAGAGGCCGAGCCCCAAATACCGGGTCGAATCCTTCAGTTACAATCATATCTTTGGCTGCTTCAGTCAGTTCGATCTGCATGTGCCGGTCTGCCAGTCGTGCGCCCAAGATGCTGAGTTGAATATCAACAATCTGCCCGATGTGCTCCCGGCTCAGCGAGTGGAAGATGATAATCTCGTCAACCCGATTCAAAAATTCCGGCCGAAAATGATTTTTAAGATTCTCCATCATTTGATTGCGGATTTCATCCGTTGTTCCAACCTGCGTTTGATCGAACAAATGGCTTCCCACATTGGATGTCATGATAACCACGGTGTTCTTGAAGTCGACGGTTCGGCCGTGCCCGTCTGTCAACCGGCCGTCATCGAGTATCTGTAGCAGGGCGTTGAATACGTCAGGGTGGGCTTTCTCGATCTCGTCAAAGAGAACCACCGAATAGGGTTTGCGCCTGACCGCTTCGGTGAGTTGTCCGCCTTCATCGTAGCCGACATACCCCGGCGGCGCTCCAACCAGTCTGGAAACGGTGTGTTTTTCCATGTATTCGGACATATCCAGCCGGATCATTGACTGTTCGTCATCGAACAGGAATTCTGCCAGCGACCGGGCCAGCTCCGTTTTTCCCACCCCGGTAGGTCCCAGAAAAATGAAGCTTCCCAGCGGGCGGTTGGGATCCTGTAGCCCCGCGCGAGCCCGCCGAATGGCGTTACTTACTGCGGTCACAGCCTCGTCCTGTCCCACCACGCGCTGGTGAATTCGTTCCTCCATGCGGAGCAACTTTTGGATTTCGCCCTCCAGCATATTGCTCACCGGGATGTGCGTCCATCGGCTGATCACCTCGGCTATGTCCTCTTCCCCGACTTCCTCTTTGAGCATTTTTTGGTTTTTCTGTAGTTCGCTCAACGTTGCTTCGTGCTCTTTCAATTGATTATTTAAGTCAACCAGCGTGCCATAACGCAGTTGAGCCGCTTTTTCCAGATCAGCCACTCTTTCTGCCTGTTCCACATCGATGTTGGCCTGCTCTATTTGCTCTTTGATCTGCCGGTTTGACTGGATGGCGTCCTTTTCCTGTTGCCACTGAGCCCGTAGCACGCTGCCCTCTTCTTTCAAGTCGGCGAGTTCTTTTTCGAGGTTGCCCAGCCGTTCCTTTGAGGCGGAATCCTTCTCTTTTTTGAGGGCTTCTCTTTCGATTTCAAGCTGCATCGTTCGCCGTTGTACTTCGTCGAGTTCCACGGGAAGGCTATCAATTTCCATCTTAAGTTTGGATGCCGCTTCATCAACCAGGTCGATGGCCTTATCGGGCAGGAACCGATCGCTGATGTATCGATTCGAAAGCACTGCCGCCGAAACCAGGGCCGCATCCTTTATCTTGACCCCGTGGTGAACCTCGTATCGTTCCCGCAGACCTCGCAGGATGCTGATGGTATCTTCTACTGTGGGTTCCTCGCTCAGCACAGGCTGAAAACGCCGCTCCAGAGCGGCATCTTTTTCGATATACTTTCGGTATTCGTTCAAGGTAGTAGCGCCGATGCAGTGCAGTTCCCCGCGGGCCAGCATTGGTTTGAGCATATTTGAAGCATCCATCGATCCTTCGGCAGCGCCGGCTCCGACGACGGTGTGCAGTTCATCTATGAAGAGGATGATTTCCCCCTGTGATTCCTGGATTTCTTTGAGGACTGCCTTGAGCCTTTCTTCGAACTCCCCGCGGTACTTGGCTCCGGCTACCAGTGCTCCGAGGTCCAACGCCACGATTCGCTTGTTCTTGAGCCCTTCCGGCACATCCTTTTTGACCACTCGCCCGGCAAGTCCTTCGACAATGGCTGTTTTACCGACCCCCGGTTCACCGATCAGTACCGGGTTATTCTTCGTGCGGCGGGATAGCACCTGAATGACTCGCCGGATTTCCTCATCCCGGCCAATTACCGGATCGAGTTTCCCCCGCTGGGCCATCTCGGTCAAATCATGGCCGTATTTTTCCAGCGCATTGTATTTGCCTTCCGGGTTGGGATCGGTCACCCGCTGGTTTCCCCGAATGCTGGTGAGCGTTTTGAGAATACTATCGCGGGTCACGCCGTGCTGTTTGAGTACCTGCCCCGCAGTCCCTTTAGCTTCCTCAGCGATAGCAATCAGCAGATGCTCGGTGCTGACGTACTCATCTGTCAGTTTTCCGGCTTCCTTCTCTGCCTGCCCTAACATCTGATCCAGACGTTGCGACATGTAAACCTGAATTGCTCCGGAGGCCTGTGCCTGGCGATTGAGTTCCGTTTCAAGCGGGCTTTTCACCGCCTGAATATTGGCGTTTAACTTACTCAGTATTTGCGGGACCACGCCGTTTTCCTGCTCGATAAGCGCCAGCAAGAGGTGTTCTGTGTCCATCTGCGTGTGGCGATGTTCTTCGGCCAGCCTTTGCGCGCTCTGCAACGCTTCCTGTGCTTTTTCGGTAAATTTATTCAGGTTCATTTTAAATCCTCCACTATTTTAGTGGCAAACTAATTATGACTTACTTCCCTTTTTTGAGCCGGTCTAGTTCCGACTCAAGTTTTTGTATCTGTTTCTCCATCTTGTTTATTTTGTTTGTCAGCCGGAGGATAATTTCCACACCTGCCAGGTTGATACCCAGATCATCGACCAGAGTTTTGATTTGCTTTAGCTTTTCAATATCCTGATCGGAATACAACCGCTGATTCCCCTGTGAACGGGATGGTTCAATAATTCCTGCCCGTTCGTAGTAGCGCAGTGTCTGGGCATGCACCCCGATCATTCGGGCAGCAATACTGATTACGTAGCATGGGTCCTGATCTCTGGATCTCATAAATCACCTACTTTCGGAGCGCCTTCAATTCCTCGAAAAGCTCCTTTTCCTTCGCGGTCAAATTGGATGGCAGAACGATGCGCACTTTGGCAAAAAGGTCTCCCCTTTCATCTTTTTTATTCAGCTTTGGCATGCCCTGTTTGCCTAGCCGAAATGATTTGCCGTTTTGGGTTTCGGGCGGGATTTTGAGGGCCAGTTTCTTGCCCGGTAGAGTTGGCACTTCAATCTCACCGCCGAGAACCGCATCAGTCAACGGAACCGGCACTTCCACATGAAGATTATCACCTTTGCGTTCAAATAGCTGGTGCTGTCTTACCGATATTTTCAGATTGATATCTGCACCGGGCTGATTCAAGTGTATTTTAGAACCTGTGCTGACTCCGGCGGGTATTTTGGCTTCCAGCCGACGGTCTCCAAGGTCAAGCATGCGTGTGGTGCCGGCGAACGCCTCTTCGAGGGTTATCTCCACCGGGTGTTCGATAACTTGCTTTCTGCGCGGGCGTGTTCGAGTGCTGCCCGAACTGCCTCCGAAAAGATTCCCGAAGATACTCTCAAATCCTCCGCCACCGCCACGGTCTCCGAAATCAAAATGGACATTGCTCTGGTTGAATCCTCCGAACGGTCCTCGTCCCCCTGTTCCGGCGAACTGGTCAGCATGTTGCCACTGGTCACCGAAGCGGTCATATTTCTTACGTTTTTCCGGGTCGGAAAGGACTTCGTTGGCTTCGTTTATCTCTTTGAATTTGTCCTCGGTGGATTTATCACCTGGGTTTACGTCCGGGTGATACTTACGCGCCAGCTTCCGGTAAGCCTGCTTGATTTCCTTTTCTGAAGCCCCGCGTTTGACTCCCAGAATATTATAGTAATCTTTCTTGGCCAATTCCTGTACTCCTTACCTGCTATCAAAGTGTAGCAACTTAATACCTTTTTGTCAAGTTTATAGAAGAGACGCAGGAATATACTTGATAACATTGTGTTAGCTATGCTATAATTTGAGCAAAAGAAACTGAAGGAGGTTGTATCATGAATCTAGTGAGATGGGAGCCATTTGCTGACCTGAGGCAGGTAATGGATCGGGCTTTTGAGGAGGGGTTGAGGCCAGTCTCCTGGGGGAATTTGGGTGGAATCATGGGGATGCCGCTTGATATGTATCAGACGGCAGATGATGTAGTGGTCAAAGCAACTATCCCGGGAGTGAAACCTGATGATGTGGATATTACCATTACTGGCGATATCCTCACCATCAAGGCGGATAGTAGGGGCAAGGAAGAAAAGGAGGAGGCGGAGTATTTCTTCCATGAAAGGCGACAAGGTTCCTTCACTCGCACCGTCAACCTTCCGGCTGATCTTCAGTCCGACAAGGCTGAGGCTGTCTTTGAGGATGGGATGCTGACCCTGACCATACCAAAAGCCGAAGAGATCAAACCAAAGCAGATCAAAATTAAAGCTAAAGATGGCAAATAAATCTGTGTTGTGAAAAGGTAGTGAAAAGGGGCCGGACTTTCGAGTCCGGCCCCTTTTATTTCAGGTGTGCCCGGTGGGGCATGGATCTAATGGGGTGGAAATCCCCCTCTATCACATTTTATCAAAGAGTGATTTACTCGTAGTTTGCTTTTGACATGGTCCAGAGTTTCCGTAGCCGGGAGAATCCTCCCATCGTTTGGATACGGCTCAAAGCGACGATTGCTCCAACTCCCAGCAGTGGGCCCATGACGATCCATAGATTCATTCCGCCCCCTTCCGAATTTCCTGTTGGAGTACCGGTTTGTGTTGGTGTTCCGACAGATGGGGTTCCCGTTGCTACCGGGGTGCCCATGAAGGCGAACTTCGCAGTTGCGCTTTTATTACTATTGATAGTGATCGTCTCTGGATTGGCGCTCCCGGTGAGGGCGCCTTCCCATCCTGAAAATGAGTAGTCCTGGGCAGGGCTGGCTGTAAGGGTTACTACAGTACCTTCGACGTATGAACCGCCCGGCGGATTTAATGTAACAGTGCCACCCACTTGGGGGTCTGTAGTAACGTGAAGGAAGTATATGGGAAGTGGTGGGGGATCGTTTGAGCCAGGTGTATAACCGGTGATGGTGATGGTCACCGTCGCGGTATCTGTAGAACCCTCATCGTCTTCGACGGTATAGAGAAAAGTATCAATGGCAGTATCACCGGTTTCAAGGTTATTGAATTTCCCGTTTGGATTATACGTGAAGCTGCCGTCATCCTGTACTGTTATTTCACCTATTATGGCGGTGATTTGTCCTGGGTTGCGGACCTTCAGCGTATCAAAGGAAGAGTTGCTATTTTTGAGCAGTCCGCCGCTGCTGCCAATGGAAAGGGGAGTATCCTCTCTTGTGGAGTAGGTATGCGATTGGGCCGTTGGTTCTACATTGTTAACCTTCACTGTGACCGCGCTTATCTTCTGATGAGTGCCATCATCATCAGTAATAGACACCGAGATCGGATGGCCGGCTGAAGTGGATGGACTGTTATACACATGGGTTTTGGAAAGCGCCGTGCTTCCATCGGTGTCATAATCATTGTATACAGTGAATGTTCCATCCCAGTAAACCCGGTATTTGGTAATGGTGTCATCCCCCGGGTCAGTGGCTTTACCAATTGTCAGCGTGAAGGTATCTCCTTCGTCAATCTCCGCTGAAGAGCCGGTTATAGAGACTTCCGGGGATACATCTTTGACGGTTACTTGTTTTTCTACCGTATCGTTTTGGGTGGCATCGCTATCAAGGGCAAGGGTAACTGTTATTGTATGGCTATCATTTCCCTCTTCATATGTATGAGATTCGCTGAAGCTGGTGCCGGGATCATCATCGACCGTGTTTGATGAATCATCCCCCCAGTCAATGGTGAGCTTGGTTTCCGAAGCGGCGGTGATATTTCCGGAAAGCGTGAAGGACGATCCCTCGTTCACACTTGTGGGACTTCCAGAAACATTGGAAAGTTCTGGGTCTGTTTCAAATGATGTATCCTCTGCAGTGTAGCTGGTCCCGATGCTATTGGTGGCAAATCCACGATAGTGATAGGTTGTTCCAGCGTCAAGTCCGGGAATGGAAACGGTAAATGTCCCGATTCCAGCGCTGGTAGTTGCTGAACCTGAACCGGAGGAACTAGACCATACCACTCCCATTGAGGTGATTTGGGTTCCACCATTTGTGACAACGGTTGACCCTAACTTCGCTGAATTCTGGGTTATATCGGTGGCTGTGGGGCTTGTAATTGTTGGGGTGCCGGGATCTGCGATGGTTATAGTAACTGTAGCAGGACTATCACTATCTTGGGTTCCATCATTTGCATAATAGGAAAACTCAACAATTGTAGGTGTCAGAGAGCCATCGTGTTCATAGGTAAATCCCCCGCCGCCATCGAAGCTGAAAGTGGCAGCATGTGATGGGCTGCCGCCGACTAAAATGGGAGTGAGATAATCATTTTCCGGGTCTGTATCGTTCTCCAAAATATCGTCAATGCCTGTTGACGGGACAGTCAATGTATTCCCTCGAATTACACTATAATTATCGTTAATGGCGGTGGGCGCTTCATTGACATTGGTTACGGTGATGGTGAAAGCTTCGGTATAGGTATTGCCGTTGCCGTCATCGGTCTGGACCCTGATGCTGCAGGTTGGGTTGGTCTCGTAGTCGATTTCCTCTTTAGTTTGCAGTTCGTTACCAACAATCTTAAAAGATTCATTATCCTCATCCCCTGTACCGGCCACCAGCGAGTAGGTGAAGATGTCGGGGTTGGGATCGGTGGTAGTGAATGTGCCAACTACGCTGCCGCTTGCGGTGTTCTCAACAACCGTGGAGCCGCTGAGCGTTATATCGGTTGGAGGGTCGTTAACGTCGATTATGTTGATGACAAACTCTTTTTCATGGCGTTCTACACCGTCATAGGTTTCTACTCGGATATTATGGGTGGGACTGCCGCTTTCATAATCAAAAACGGTGTTTGTTATCAAATTCTCACCGTCAGTATCAAACAAGCTGTTGCTTCCGTCCCCGGTGCCGTCTACAAGTGTATAGATATAATCATCTCCTGTATCTAAATCAGTTGTACTGAAGGTGCCCACCACGGTCCCGGATGCCTGGTGTTCTGCAACGGAGTTGTTATCCAGCGTGATATCTGTGGGTGGGTCGTTTACACCGGTTATGGTGATGGTCACTGTTGCGGGATCACTTACGCCTGCGCCAGTATCGCTGGCGGTGTAAGTAAATGGTTCATCATGTGTTGCGCCCTGTCTTAAATCCTGAAAATTCGAACCGGGGTCGAAAGTATAAGTTCCGTCAGAATTGAATGTGAGATTGCCTTCTGACACATCGGTGGCCAAGGCATAACCATTGGTATCGAGATTATTATCTTCATCGGTTGCGGCTGGTACCTGTAAGCCAACGGGAGCACCATCTTCTGTGGCTGAAGCAGTGTCGTTAGAAGCCACGGGTGGATCGTTGACATCATTTACATCGATAGTAACGTTGGCAGTATCGTTGTGAACGCCGTCATCTACCTCGACTGTGAGGTCGTACTGAGTCGTGGATTCATAGTTCAACTGGCTGCCATCCGCAACGGTTATTGTTCCACTGTTACTGATAGCGAAGACACCGGCAGTATCTCCTGCGATGATACTGAAACTTAGAGTATCTTCATCAGGGTCAGTAGCAGTTATAGTGCCAACAACAGTTCCATCCAGGCTATTTTCATCTATATTGAAAGTTGGGTTCGGATTAGTAATTATAGGATCGTTGTCATTAACGTTGTTAACATCGATGGTTATGGTGGCGTCATCAGTCAAGGCGCCTGAATCTGTTGCTTCTACCGTAACTATGTATTGAGTAGTTGTTTCGTAGTCCAGCTGGTTCTGGTCGGCAACTGTTATTTGCCCGGAAGCATCGATGGAGAATACTGTATCGGGATCTATTGTAAATCCGGTAATGTTGCCTTCGGGATCACTCGAAGCTACGGTTCCCACAATCGATCCGTTTGGGCTGTTTTCATCGATGCCCATTGTGCCGTTGTCAACGACGGGAGCTTCATTTTCATCATCTAGGTTGATGGTAACTACAGCATCATCACTAAGTGGTGTTGTTCCTGAGTCTACAACCTCGACAACTAAATTGAAAACAGGGTTGGTTTCATAGTCAAGGGCATTACTGTTGTTGACTGTGACATCGCCGTTGTTGCTATCGATTGTAAAAGCATTGTCAGTATTGCCTTCCTCGATGCTATAAGTCAGTTTATCTCCGGGGTCGGCATCGTTTGCCATAACTGTACCTACAAAAGAACTGCTGGCAGTGTTTTCAAATACGTTTGGAAGACTCTGATCGTTTATTACAGGTGCAGTCTGTGCCGTTGATGTTTGATGCGGTAGGAGAAAGAAGATATTCCCAAAAGCCAGCAAAAATGCCAACGTCAAAATCATAACTGTTTTCATTCTGTTACCTCGCATTATGAACCATTTTAACATCCTGAGCAAAATGAGTCCATAGTAGAGCGGTTAAGTTTCGGTAAAAAGTGTAAATGAAATGGAAAAGTGCGCAGCAGTTGCCGCTCTCTCGCTGGCCGCTGAAAGATGAAAATCAGTGATGACGTTACTGCCAAAAGCTTTTTTTCAATCCCCTGTCCCCCCAATCTTGGGGGAATTATTAATCGGGGGACACCCCCGGTAACCCCCGGCAGGAAAAATCCTGCATCTCTTTTCAATCCCCTGTCCCCCCAATCTTGGGGGAATTGTTAATTGGGGGACACCCCCGGTAACCCCCGGCAGGAAGAATCCTGCACCTCTTTTCAATCCCCTGCCTCCCAATCTTGGGGGAATTATTAATCGGGGGACATCCCCCGATAACCCCCGGCAGGAGGTCTCCTGTACCTCTTTTTGCAGTAATGCCAAGCTTGATATGCGGCAGATGAAGCTTAATATACGGCAGATGAAGCTTGATATGCAACAGGTGAAGCTTGATATGCGACGGATGAAACTTAGTATGCGACGGATGAAGCTTGATATGCGGCAGATGAAGCTTGATATGCGGCAGATGAAGCTTGATATGTGACAGATGAAGCCTGATATGCGACGGATGAAGCTTAATATACAGCAAATGAAGCCTCATCCAAAGGGTGTGTTTTTCCCCAGACCATCTCTGGATTACCGCGTGTGCGGGAATGGCATCAAAGTGTTTCTGCTCTGGCGCATACTGCCCCAATCGGTATCCTGTTTTCGTAATGGCCCGGAAGATACAAAAAAAGGGCGCGATTCATCGCGCCCTTTTTTAAATCATGATGAAGTCGTCCCGGCGGGGTGTCTCTACGAGCCAGCCGTATGCATCAGGTGATATTTCATCACTATATCGGCCACATTGACAGCGGAATCGGTGGCCTGATGGATACCGATTCCGTATCCGCCGGCATCGCATCCCACATAGAAAAGTCCGGAAACGGGAGCTTTCGCTGAGGGCTTATCCTTACCGGCCTGACCTACATACTGCCCTATCCCGATGCATTCTCCGCCCTGTCCGGGCAGAACCTGGTCGCGGGTGAGTTTGGAGACTTCCTTAACCGAATAATTCTGCTGATCTTCAATGTATTTGGGCATATCCGGGAAGACCCTGAACAATACCTCTTCTCCCTTATCCCACCATGTTTTCTTCTCATTAGCGCTCATTTGGGGGTCGGCAGGAACAATGTAACCTGTCATAAGCACCTGTTTTCCGGGCGGTGCCGCTCCCGGATCGTAGTTATCAGGTACTTCGAACCAGACTGTAATATCATCGGGAAGGTTGAGTGTCTTGGCTTCACTGATCCACCTCGGAAGGGTCCAGGTGCTATCGTCCGAAAAGATAACGCCGTAGGGAACATCGGTGATCTTTTTGTTCAGGAAATACCGGGTGCCCATGAATCCGAGGGATGGTATCAACTCTCTAACGTAATTGTTATAGCTCTTGTCGAAATGCTCTTCGCCCACAAGCTTAAGAACTGTGGGCTGGATACCGGCATTACTGATGACGATAGGTGCACGGAAGGTGCCTTTATCGGTGGCTACTCCGGTGACTTTACCGCCTTCGACAAGTATCTTCTCGGTTCGGGTGCGCATCATCACTTTTCCGCCGTTGACCGTGACAGCTTCGGCGTAGGTATCGGCCAGCTTTCCGAATCCGCCCTTGCAGAAGATCCCGCCATTGCGCAGGAAGATATCCTGCAAAGTCCGAACAGCTTCCGAGGCCGAAAGAGCATCATACGGCATTACGAAACAGCCGTCGGCAACCGGCCCGAGTAGGAACGCGATAACCGGAGGTGGCAATTTGTACTGGCCCATCCATTCGGCAAAGCTCATATTGTCAAGCTTGTTGATTTCTTCTAAAGGCATCAGGGTGAGTTCAGTCAGGCATCTGAGTGATTCCTCGCGATCTTCCTCCTTAACTTCCAGCCAGTCGAAAATGACGTTCGGGTCCATTGCTGTCTGATCCGGCATAGGAGGCATGGCTTTGTACTGCCCTGAATGAGTCTTGTAAAAACAACCCTGTTTTCCAGGTGCCGATACTACCTCTGCCTTATCGGACATTCCCAGCTCATCGAGGACTTTTTGCAGTATGGTATCGACGGCGGGCGCACTGATAACCACCCATCCTGTATGCTCAAATCCTTTCCTGCTGATGGTACTGGCCTTGCCCCCGGCCCTGGCGTTTTTTTCAACGAGCAATACTTTGAGCCCACGCTTAGCCAGCAGGCCTGCACAGGCGCTGCCGCCGAATCCGGCTCCGACTACGATAACATCATAATCCTTCTTTGCCATTTCACCACCCTTTTTTAATAGCTTTTTCGGCTAAAGATTCAGGATTAAAACTCTCCGGGATGTTGTGGGCTCTTGTTGAACCACTGTTTTGGGCTCAGAATGAAACCGAGGATAGCAGCGCTGAGCATGACCTTTAGCAGGGTTCCCAGGTCTGCCATAGCCAGCCCGCCTCGGATTCTCCACTTTACCGGGTCTGTAACGTCAACGTGCATTATCAGATAATCACCGTGACGCTCAAGCCCGGCGATATGTCCGGTGAGCTCAGTTTTACCCAGTCCTGTTGATCTGAAAAGCATAAAACACCTCCGAGATGATTTTTTTAAATCTAAAGTATATATCCGTTCTCCCTTGCCCTGACTACTGATTCCGGTAAAGTCCACCATTGGTCAATGCCGCATTCCTCGGCGATGGTGGTGGCGCAGTTGTAACCCGGACCCCAGATAACACATCCGCCCGGCCAGACTCCTGCCCCGCCAACGAAAAGGTTCTTGATCGGCGTGACGTTATGAGAGCACTCCTGATTGGGCCTGAGATAACCCATCTGCAGCGGATGATACATTCCCTGTTTGTAAGAGCCCCTGACCATGTTGGCAAACTTGTTCTGGATATCGGCCGGGGTGGTGATGTTCCACCAGAGAGTTTTCTTCGGGGTCATGTTGGGGGCATATTTTTCCAGAGTGCGAAGCTGATATGCGGCCAGTTCTTTCCGATAATTGTATTTGAGCCACTTCTCGTGACCGCCATCTTTCAGGTCATACGGAGCCATCTGGGTAAGGAGCCCGGAGGCCCTTCCTTCCGGTGCCTGATAGGGATCATGAATGGATGGGAAGGTGGCGATATACCCGGCAGTTTCAGGAAGTTCACCGGTTTCCATTAAATCCCATTCGTGAGTGAGTTCATCGCAACTTTCGTAGCCCAATACATTTATGAATGCATTGTTCACATCCGGGTTGAATTCGGCGGCCTTGAAGTTGGGCGGCTCGGCTAAAGCCAGATGCAGATCGAGGAGGCTCCACTTTTCCCACTGCCAGGCATTGCACATATCGATGAAATCCTGTTCCAGATGCTCTTCACCCACATATTTGAGGAAGGTCTGATGGATATCGATGGTGCTGACAACAGCCTTGCGTGCCATATGCTTGGTACCGTCTTCCAGTTCCACACCCTTGGCTTCACCGTTTTCAATAATGATTCGCTTGATCTGGGCGGAAGTCCTGATTTGCCCCTGATTCTCAAAGACGTTTTTTAGAAGGGCATTGGATACTCTGTGCGAACCGCCCTTGGTGAGCCGGTAGTTGCTCATTCGATTGAAATACAGCGGAATCAGATATCCAACACCGGACTGGGAGTAATCCAGTCCCCAGTGACAGACACCGTACATAATGAGGGTTCGGACATAATCGTTCTCGAATCTTTCCTTGATGACTTCTTCCGGAGTCCTCTCCGAGAAGCCGGAGAGCTTTCTACCCAGCTCTGAATTCTCTGCCCTGGCAGCCATAAGGGGAGCCGGTTCGGGCTTGACGAACGTCTGGGGCCCGACCATTTCCCGCATCATCTCATCGCACTCTTTGTACATCTCGCGGTAGGCATCGGCATCTTTGGCGGAGAAATGGGCGATAGACTGAGCGGTCTTCTCGGGATCGGTGTAAATGCAGACGGCTTTCCCTTCAGGTGTGGGCAGGCACCACTGAGTCTCGGGAAGGATATGCGTCAGGCCATAGGTTTCTTCGAGTTTGAAATCCTGAAAGAGAGGAGCGTAATCCACCATCATGTGGAAGATGGCATGAGTGTTGTGGAAGAATTCGGGCAGGGTAATCTGTTCGGTGGCCAGCCCGCCTCCCGCCTCGTATCTCTTTTCCAGTAAAAGGACTTTCTGACCGGCCTTTGCCAAGTAAGCTGCAATCTCCAGTCCGTTGGGTCCGCTTCCTATAATAACTATGTCATACTCATATGTTGCCATTTTAGCCTCCTTGGATTACATTTCTAATATTTAGGGTCTCTGGGGAATGATTCTCTGGCTTTATCAATAGCCCATTTGGTCCAGTGGGCCAGGGAATCGGCCTCGTCTCCCTGTTCCTCCCACGGCTTTCGCAGGCCCATTTCATCAGCCATGATCTTGTAACAGTTGTAACTGGCGTCGACGCTGGCGTTGGATCCAACATGCCAGAATCCGCCGGTAGCATACAGGTTGCTGATTGGGGTTCGATGGTTGGCCAGTTCCGGGGTTGGGCGGCTAGCGCCTCGCTGAGACATAGTCTGGTCAATACCTGAGAAGTTGCCGTGAGGTGCCAGGTTTTTCATGCGAACACAATCCCAGGGGCTGTTTGTATCGCATCCGATGAGATTGTCCCAGGTCATGTTCGGGGCGTAATTTTGCCACACATTCAACATATCCTCGGTGTATTTAACTTTGAGTTCCAGCCACTCTTCTTCCGAAAGGTCGGTAGCCCGCGGACCCTGCATCTCGTTCTGGGCAACGTGTTTGCCGGGAGGAGCGAATGACGGATCGACCAGGCTGTGACAACCGACGACCGGGCTGTAATCCTCCAGCGGGGGCAGCTTACCTTTGTTAGCGTAGCGACACTCGTTAGCCATGTGTTCTGGACTTGAAGTTGTGGACAGTCCCAGCCACATGCATTCGTGAATATCAGGATTGAACTCCTCGGCTTTGTATTTGGGTGCTTCATTGAGCGCGAAACTGTACCACATAAGGTTGCCGATATTGCTGGTAGAAAGATTCCTCATGCGCTGGGCATGCTCTTTACCGAAGATATCATCTCCCACCATATCAGCAAGCTGCATGGTGCTTAAACCCGCGCTGATGACAACTTTGTTGGCCTTAACCTCTGTCCCGTCAGCCAGCAGAATTCCAGTGGCTCTGCCGTTTTCAAGAAGCACTTTGGTTACTTCTGCATGGGTAAAGAATTTGCATCCGTCTTGGGTGAGTATCTGGTGGCAGGCGTGAGCAAGCTGGTGGGTACCACCCCGGGCAAAACCTATGGTAGGCAGAGTTCCCAGCATTCCCAGCACCTCGGCACCCTGACCGGGATCAAGCACATTTCTAGCTGCCGAGATGATAAATCGAAGGATACAGTATTGAACTTCCTTGCTCTCGAAGAAATGCTTAACCGCGTCGATGGGCGCGCCTGCGAGCACCTCGGCTGTAGGTTCAAGAGGGGTGCCTATAAGATAATTGGTGAAGAAATTGACTTGCCTTTCCATGAATTCCGGTCTTACTTGCCATTCATGAGGATTTAGCAGCCCATCGATCATCACTCTGAGGTAATCATCAGTGTTGACGATTTCCGTGGCCCTGCCCCATAATTCGGCGTCTTTCTCGGAAAAACGAGCGATCTCTTTAACTGTACGCTCCTGTTTGGGATCGTGCTTTGAGCTGTAGATAGCGAGGCACGTGTTGTTATTCATAAATGCGCCGCCATCGCTGACCAGATATTGGTCATACTGTCCTCCGTAATCCCAGAACTCCGGGAAATCGCGCCATAGAGGAGCGAAGTACCACGGCAGCATGATGTTAGCATGAGTGTTACCTCTGAAGCCTGGTGCTGACATTTCCTCGGTAGCCAGCCCTCCGCCGATCTCATGCCTTCTTTCAAATATACCAACGCTCATTCCCGCGTACCTGGTCAGGTACATGGCGAGCATCAATCCTTTATTTCCTCCGCCACAGATGACGGCATCAAATGTCATATCAGCCATATTTAATATCTCAGTAGCAAAATTTTGAGGTGTAGACTTTTTGGTAATTAAGCCAGCGTCATTTCACAGCAATCGGGAGGGATAATCAGGGTGGGCTCGGTCATCTCCTGGATATCCTCCGGGGTCCAGCCGGGGGCGTATTCTTTTAACACCATACCTTTATCGGTGACCTCGATTACCGCCACATCAGTTACCACCAGATTGACACAACCCGGAGCCGTTATTTCGAACTCGGGGGCTTTTTTAATCCGGTGTTCGCCTTCTTTGCTAATATGATTCATCACGATGATGACCTTCTTGGCTCCGAAGGCAAGGTCCATAGCGCCGCCGATGGTTCCAACTTGACGCGCTGGTACTATATAATTGCAAAGATCACCTTTTTCACTAACCTGATAAGCGCCCATGACGGTGATATCAAGATGTCCGCCACGGATCATCACAAATGATTCGCAATTATCGAAAACGCACATACCGGGTGCCGGGTGTACCGTCTGTCCGCCGGCGTTGACCAGGTCCAGGTCGCCTTCACCGGGGAGAGTGATTTCTCCAAATCCCAGCATGCCATTCTCGCTCTGGAAAATCACCTCTCTGCCTGCAGGTACAAAATTGGAGCAGAGGGTGGGAATACCGATCCCCAGGTTGACCATATCGCCGTCTTGGAATTCCTTGGCAACCCGAAGGGCCATAACTTGTCTATCGAGCTTTTCTTTGTTGATTAACTCTTCTCTCATCATAACCCCCCTTTATTTATCAGTAGCCTTCTGGACGTCTTCGCTGAATTTGGCGAACGATTTCAAGGCCTGTTCATCCGTGATCTCGCTCCCGCCTTCTGCAACTGCCGGACGTTGAACCACTCGCTGGACGTAAACGCCGGGAGTGACAATCATTTCAGGGTCCAGTTCCCCGGCTTCGACTATCTGATCTACTTCAGCGATGGTAACCTTGGCGGCTCCAGCGACGACGGGATTAAATGTCCTTGATGTTCCCTTATAGACCAGGTTGCCAAATCTATCGGCTTTATGGGCATGGATTATGCCGAAATCAGCATAAATGGGGAGTTCCAAGAGGTATTCCTGTCCATTAATGACCTTTTTTTCCTTTCCCTCTTCAACTACCGTCCCCACGCCGGTGGGGATATAAACACCACCCAGCCCTGCTTTGGCGGCGCGAATACGCTCTGCCAGTGTGCCTTGCGGAACCATCTCTCGCTCAATTTTTCCGTCTATCCAGAGCCTTTCAAAGTTGTTTACATAAAGAGCGCTTACAGGGGCGGAGATAATCGCCTTTTTGATTCGTTCGTTTCGAATCAATATATCCATATCCTCCGGGAATGGTGCGCCTTGAAGCTTCCAGACATCGGCACCGTACCCGGCTGCGTTGGACACGGTGGTAAGGTTTTTTACTCCCTTCCTATAAATGGCTTCAAGCAGGCAACTCGGTATACTGACCACAGTACCGAAGCCACCGACCATGATTGTAGCACCGTCAAATACGTCCGCTACTGCTTCATCGAAGCTATCTATGATCTTATTAATTGCCATAGACAATTACCCCCTAACAAGATTCCGGTTAGCTATATGCTTTCTCTGTGTTATTATATGCGCCAGCCGAATATTTGTCTACACCGAAATATTGCTGACTGTTAGTTTTTAACAGCCAGTTTTTGCTACTTGGACCTCCTTTCTTAAAATTTTCTATCCGATACCACCGAGCGGTGAATCTAGATATGTTTCTACGTATTTCTCCATTCGAGGAGTGGGCTTCCACCATTTGGTAAGACCCAGGTCTTCGGCCACTTTGTTTGCGCCGATATACCCCGGTCCGCCGAGTACTGCGCCGCCCGGATAGTTGGATGCGCCGCAAGTGTAAAGTCCCGGAATCGGCGTTGCCGAACTGGAACAATCCTGATTGGGCCTGAAGCAGCCAAGCTGAATCGGTTTGTAGTCGCCGTGCTTGATTCCGCCGTATCGCATGTTGGGGAACCGGCGCTCGATACCTACGGGCGTTTCATAAGTTGTTCTAATGATGTTGTCTTTGGTCATGTTTGGAGCGACCTGCTGCCATTTTTCCAGAATCGCTTTTTCCAGTTCCGGTCCCATTTTGTCCCAGCCGCCTTCGATTTCGTACGGGGCGTGCATCTGGAAGAATGATACATGGCCGCCATATGGTGAGTGTACCAGGTGGGGGTCCATCAAGCTTTCACATGTGGCATGACCTGCGAAGTTGTTAAGGTCAATCTTTCCGGCAATTACGTTATCCCAATGCGCCAGAAGCTGATCCTCACCCTCGACCCCAATCAGGTTCATGAAGGCATCATTAGCCCAGGGATCATCGCAGTTGTATCGGGGCGCCTCTTTGGTGGCTACATGGATTGTGAAGTAACTCCACTTATCATATTTCCATCCTTCAATAGACTCCGCCAAATCCGGGGACATATTCTCTTTGCCGAGAAGATCAAGGAAAGTAGTGTGCGGATCAAGGGTTGACATAATTGTGTTAGCCTTGAGCATGCGGCCTTCCGTCGTTTCGATGCCGCTGACCTTCCCACCCTCCATTGTTATCTTGGTGGCTTCACAGGCGTCGATGATGATTCCGCCGTTGGTCAGGATTTCCCGGGCCAGTGCTGCGGCGAATTTATGTGATCCACCCATGCAGTAGCATTTGTTGGTCATCCGATCGCTGTACAGGGCGGTAAACATGCCGACACCGGTTTCCCTGGGGTCAAGTCCCCAGATGCAGCAGTTGTAGAGCAATGCTGCGCGTATCCGATCATTTTCGAAATTACTATTTATAATATCCAGCGCGCTCTCTTCTACCAGTTCCAGCATCTCCTGGCCGGTCTTGGTTTTCTGCATGGCCATGGTGATCTCAATCGGGAGCATGGGCGGCAGATATGTGGCTGGGCCCAATATTTCGGCGACTATCTTTTTCCACTTTCTCATTACTCGGCCATAGGAAACGGCGTCTTTGAATGAGAACTTGGTCATGGAATCCTTGGTATCCTCGACCATGTGAGAGAGCACCAGCGCCTGACCGTCATTGAAAACAGCAGCTGTTTGGGAATTGGGTTTGATCCACTGGAAGCTGTATTTATTGTTGATATCAAAGTCCTGCATCACAGGCATGTAGTCAACCATCATGTGATAGATGGCGTGGTTATTGGAATAGTAACCGGGGAATAGAACTTCATCGGTAGCCAGTCCGCCACCGATTTCGTAGCGACGTTCCACCAGACAGACCTTCGCGCCGGCTTTGGCCAGATACGCTGCAGCGATCAGTCCATTGGGACCGGCTCCCAGGATAATTACGTCCCACTCGGTTACATCGGGGAATTCGTCAAATGGTTTGCCGAATAGGAAATTAGGTGTTATTCTTTCTGTCATTTCATTCCTCCTTATTTAACACCATTCTTGTTTGCCGGTATTTTACCGCTTTCGGGTATGTACCACGGCGATGCATACCACCAGTCACCGGGTTCGACCAGGCCGTCTTCGATCAGTATGTGCATCAGGTTGTAAGGGATGGCCATGAGCGCTAGGCCGCCCGGATGGCAACTGGTCTGATTGCACAGGTAAAGTCCATCAATGGGGGTTCGATATCGGGCCAGTTCTGGAATAGGCCGGTTTTCGCCCCACTGATCGTCACAGTGCCGGGTCCCGCACCAGGTACCGCCAATCAGGCCGGTATTGCGAAACTCGGATTCGTAAGGCGTATTCGCCAGATGCATAATGAGGTCATCATCAAGATTTTCCAGCACGATGCTGAAAGCTTTACGCATGTAGGCGTTGATTTCCTCTTTTTGCGCATCGACTGTGCCGGGACGGACGCCCTTGAAATTCGGGTCGCTTCGTAAGGTTTCAGGATCATCCTGCTCGTACTCCGGAGGGGGAACCAGAACATAGTAAGGCGATTCAAGGTACCAACCGGGAACGGTGCATTGCGGCTCTTTATCGGAGAATCTATCGCTTTGCGTGGCCAGCCACATCAATCTTTCCGGCGGTACGCTGGGGATTCCTTTTTTTCCATCCACATCCGCAACATGTTCATAGTAGATATCCCGATGATCGCACGGGAATGGTCCGCCAACCTGTCCGGGTTCTGACATGCCCGGGGTCTTGAACTTCTCGCGAGGGCGTAACGGCTGTTTAGTTATAAGATGGGATACCCAGATACTGCCACCCTTGAGGCTGATGTCATTCACCTTTCTCAAGAAGCTGGCTCCCACGTGTTTAGGGCCGACCAGGTCTTTGAAGGTTTGCCTTACGTCAACGTTACTGATAATCGCTTTTCTGGCCCAGACTGTGTTTTCGTTGGAAGTGGCGGTTTCCCGCAGCCGAACACCTTTGGCCACACCATTCTCGATGATAATCTCATCTACGGGGCAGCAGGTTCGAATAATAGCGCCATTGGCAATAGCGGCCCGGATGGTTGCATGGAAGTAATCGTGCATGCCTCCGCGCGGAACGCTTAATCCACTGTAAAGGGTAAGGGTGATATCGCAGCCCAGTGCCGGGATGGCGACGCCCTCCCAGTGGCCCGCGGCACCGGAGTACCAGGCCACGGCTGCCTGCATCACTTTAAAGGGCTCGGTCTCACAGTATTCATCCATGAGATCGAACATGGTCATATCGAGCAGTTCTTCGGTCCATATCGATGGGTCGTTCTGTTTGTAAACCTGCATATATGGAATATTGTCGGCTGTTACTTCAACTTCAGCCGGATGAGGCGGGGTCCAGAAAATCGACCGGAGCAATTCCCTGATAAAGGGTTTCTCACCCGCTACTCCGGCGAGCTTGCCCCAGCCCATCATGTCCTTATCGGTAATTTCGGAAATACCATCGCTGACCTTTATCCCGGAGTCCTTCTGCTGCATGAGGTTTACGGACATGGGGCTCCAGTCCATCCGGAAGCCGTACTTCCAAAGCTCCAATTGATCGAATCCCGGTGCAGGACCGGCATACATGTACATGGCGTGTGGGGTGAGGCGTACACCCGGGATTGGCTCGACGTTGTCAACTGCTCCGCCAGCCTCTGTTCTTTCCTCCAGAACACAAACGCTGGCTCCACACTTACCTAAATAAGCAGCCAGCGCTATCCCGTTTGGTCCACCGCCTACGATTACAAAATCGTACAATTCTTCTTTTGCCATATATCCTCCTTTTGTGAAATTATATTTTATAGGTGTAATTTAGTTTTTAGTTTCAGCTTGATTAGTGTGCGGCGTCTCTAATGATTGCTTATTATCACTGGTTAACGATTTGTATTTGGCATAAATCTTTCTGATGGAATGGTATTTCCTCCGGGTACGGTACTCTTTTAAAGCATAGCATAAAGCCGGGGTGATAGGACATGGTGCTAGCCTGATATATGGACAATGATTTTAGTAACTGACATAATATGTGCGAAGATTCACATGGATGGGAAGCGTATGCAGAAAACGAGGATACTCATAGTTGATGACGAGGATCTGTTAAGGGAACTGTTGCGTCATACTCTTTCCGCACAGCCCGATCTGGAAGTGGTGGGCAGCGCAGTTGATGGAGAAACTGCTGTTGAACTTGCCGAAGCGGAAAAACCGGATGCCGTACTAATGGATATCGAACTTGCTGGAGAGATGGATGGAATCGAGGCGGCTATCAAGATCAAGAGTAAAAACCCGGAAACAGGCATAGTTATACTTTCTGCTCATAGCGAACGACGTTATATTACCAGCCTGCCAATCGATGAGGTGCCGGGATGGGCTTATCTTCTCAAGCAGACAGTGCCTGATCTGGCGACACTTACCCGTGCTATACAGGGGAGTAGAGAAGGAATGGTGGTACTTGACCCGGCTGTCGTTGCAAACCTGCGTCCCAAGGAAGGAACACCTGTCGCTCGTTTGACACGCCGCCACCAGGATGTGCTGGAGCTTATGGCACAGGGTTATAACAATGCCTCAATAGCCCGGCAGTTATCCCTTTCCGAAAAATCGGTTGAGACTTATATCAATACAATATATCAGGAACTCCAGCTCACTAACGAGCCGGGAACGCATGCCCGGGTAAAAGCCACTTTAATATATATGGAAGGCTCTGTTGGCCGTTCACAATAACAAATATCAGGCTAGCACTATGGTATCCCGGTTCGGCAGCGGTTATGCTGACTGTAAATGGAGCAGGATAACATTTATCGCGTGGTGGTGGTTGACGACGAGCCTGAATTCCGCCAGTGGCTTCGGTCCCTTTTTGGAAGCAGCGAAGATTTTTGCGTGGTCGGAGAGGCCAATAGCGGAGCGGAAGCCGTTGATATCATCCCTTCGCTAAAGCCCGATCTGGTCATCGCAGATATGTACATGCCGGGACCGGATGGGCTGGAATTAACACGTTGCGTTCAGGAAAACTTCCCCGATACCAGAGCAATACTTGTCAGCGCGTATACTGAACGGGTGTATGAGAGACTGGCAAAAGAGGCCGGGGCCCTGACCTTCATTCCGAAGGTTTCATTCTCGCTTGAGGCTCTGAGAGGGGCGCTGCGAGGGGAAAAGTAGCCATCACTTCAGTTCCCTTGCCGGGCGTGCTCCGTATGGCACAATGACCCCCTGCCATTTCAGCGTAATCCTGCATCATCAGTGTTCCCAGTCCGCTAGCAGTGGTTGCTGAATCGAATCCCGGTCCGCTGTCCGCTATCGAAAGATGAAACTCTCCTTCCGGCAGTGTCTTCATTTGAATTGTGATCTTGCCTTCTCTGGCGTATTTGAATGCATTGGTGAGAGCTTCTTCGGCGATCCGGTACGCCGAAAGCCGTATCTGTTCCGGAATAAGTTTGGGGTCAATCCTTTCGTGGCGACGGATTGCTTCATCAAGGTCTGTTTCTATTTCCAGTGATGTTTCGAATTGATCTCCGAGGGATTGCAATGAGGCGGTGAGTCCCCGGCGCAGGATGGAAGGGTACAACCGATGACTGATGGGACGCACCTGATCTTCCATTACTTCCCCGAGTTTCCGGCGCATTTCTTTGAACTCTTCTGCCATTTCATTTGTCGAAGCTGTCTGCTCCAGTTCTGTCAACTTGTGCAGGAGAATGATAAGCCTGTTTTGTACCGTACCGTGAAGCTGCTGAGCGATGTCCCTTCTGAGTGATTCCTGCACAGTGACGATTCGCTGGCGGGAGCGTTGCAACTCCTCAGCCCGGGCCAGTGCTGCCGCATGCTTGATTTTTGCATCTTCGGCAAGCTTGCGTTCGGTGATATCACGGAAATTTGCCAGGATACCGCCTGCGGTCGGGTCGTCAAGGAGATTGCGGAGAACCACTTCCAGGGTATGCCATGTGCCGTCATTGTGGGGAGCACGAAGCTCTATATGCAGAGGGAAATTCGGGTTCTGTTTTACCTGTTCCAGCGCCTGTTCTGCGGTGGGCCTGTCTTCGGGATGGATGTAGTCGAAAGCGTTCATTCCGGTCTGATCTGCCGGTTCGTATCCCAGAACGCGCCCCATCGATGGGCTCTGGTAGCGGACTGTTCCGTCACTATTGAGGACGGCGACGTCATCGAGAGAGTTCTCGATGAGTGACTGTAATTGCTCTCCCTTTTCACGCAGGGCTTTTTCCGCTTGCTTGCGCTGGCTGGCTGCTGCTTCGATTTCAGCAAGCCGGTGTTGAAGAGATGCAATTTCTTCGAGAAGCTCGGCCTTTGTCTTGTTTGTGTTTTTCATTGTGAACAGGGAATTGTGTATATTCTGGTAGTGATCATCATATACAGGGAAGTAAGCTCGGTCCGCCTGCAAGAATTATACACATTTAAAAAAAGGGAGGCAAAGCCTGGCGTTTTGCCTCCCCCAGGGCTCAAAAGTAATGCCTTTGGTGGCGGGCCTTTAGTTTGAAATCCCCTTGTGTTCCCCTTTTCTAAAGGGGGGTTAGGGGGATTCAAGCGGGCCGAGCCCGCCCTGCGCCTGATAATAATCATCAATACACAAGAATACGAGGCGAATAGCAACATTCGCCTCGTATTCGTTTTGATTTGTTGAGCGCTTCGGTATTTGAATTCAGAATTTATTTCATTCTGGGCAGCCACAGGCCATACCAGGCAATGATGTTTTTCTGGGTTTCCGATGTTCCGCCGGCGATAGTGAAGCCAAGCGTAATCTGTGATTGCTCTTCAAATTTGCCTTTCAGAGCGGCCCATTTGGAGCCCTGCTTCAGCGTTCCGTACAATCCCATAATCTCAAGCCCCGTATTTGATAGTTCTACCATGAGTTCAGTCATGTAGTACTTGCTGGCAGAGGGTTCCATGTAGGACATCGGGTTTATTGTCTGCTGCCAGGCACAGCAGTAGGCCCATTGGCGCATCGCCTCGATCTTGACTGCCAGATCGGCGAGTTTATACCGGATGACCGGGTCCTTGCCGAGCGCCTGCCCCCGGCGGTAGGTATGTTTGCAGAAATCCACCAGCTCTTCCATATCTCGCTGCATCGCGGCAACGCCTCCCGCACCGGATCGCTCGAAGTTGGCGCCGGACATGGTGACTTTCCAGCCCTGATTTACTTCGCCGACGATGTTTTTCTTAGGTACCCTGAGATCATCGAAGAAAGTTTCGTTACATACATGTCCGCCATTCATGAAATAAACCGGTCTGATCGTTATCCCGGGTTTGTCTATCTCTGTCAGGAAATAGGTGAGCCCTTTGTTGGGCTTAGCACCGGTATCTGTTCTTGCCAGAATGAAGAGGTGATTTGCCCTGTGCGCGCCGGTGGTCCAGACCTTTTGTCCGTTGATTACATAATCATCGCCGTCTTCCACGGCCCTGGTGGTGAGAGATGCGAGATCGGAACCTGCGTCTGGCTCACTCCAGCATTGCGCGAAGTCTATTTCCCCTCTGGCCATGCGGGGCAGCCATTCCTGCTTCATCTCATCGCTGGCGTATTCGAGCATGCCGGCTGAGACGATGGAGAGGTGCACATCAATCGCCGGAACCCGGTGATACTCTGCCGATTGTGAGAACAGGGCCTGTTCCAGGTATCCCAGTTCCTGGCCTCCATATTGTTTGGGCCAGGGCAGAGAAAGCCAGCCCTTTTCGGCCACTTTATCTATAACCGAACGGTAATAAGCCCAGTTTTCATCCGTTTCAAAACGAGTTTCGAACCCGCCGAACCATCCCTTCGGGGCCCGCTTTTCTTCTTCTTTGAAATGAGCATCGAACTCAGCTTTGAGTTTTTCCTGTTCTGGCGTTAATCTGAAATCCATAGTTGTGCCTCCGTTAACTGTACTGACAAGATTTTAGAGTCCCAGTTGCATGGCTACTTTTTGAAGACTTGCCTGCGTATCTCCGAAAAGAAGAGCCCCCTGCCGGGCTCGTCTGTAGTAAATTCCCATATCATGATCCATGGTTGTGGCTATGCCGCCATGTATTTGCACGCCCATTCTGGTGCAATGCTTGTAGGCTTCATTTACCCACCTCTTGGTGGCAGGAATTACCATGTCCGTTGGCTCTCCTTCCTGCAATGCCCATGCCGAATAATAGGTCATTCTTCGGCCCATACTGCATTCTATCCACATATCGGCCAGGTAATGCTGGATGCTTCCATATGCCCCGATGGGATGTCCGTATTGAACCCTCTCTTTGGCATACTCAACCGAGGCATCTACTGCCCAGTCGCAGCCGCCTATCATCTCGGCGCACTTGGCCACAATTGCATGGTCGAGGATTCTCTTAATAACTGGCCAGCCCTGATCGATCTCACCGATCAGGTTGGCAGCCGGCACCTTAACATTATCAAAAACAATCTCATTCTGATGGTCATTGGCCATAGTTTGAAGAGGGGTGATGGTAATTCCGGGGCTCTTGGGATCGATCAGGAAAATGCTGATGCCTTCTTCCGGGGTGGCCCAAACCTGGGTTCTGGCCACACAGATGATGTAGTCGGCGCAATGGGCATCATGGATGAACAGCTTGGTGCCGTTGAGGATGTATGAATCTTTATCAAATGTGGCTGTGGTTTCAATCCCGTCCGGCTCGTAGGTGGCAGTTGGTTCGGTCAGTGCCAGTGCGAAGATCAGTTCTCCGCTGGCAATCTTTGGCAGCAGTTCCGATTTCTGTTCTTCGCTTCCTGCATTTGTGATGAGTGGAGCGCAAAGGACCGTTGTCGAAAAATATGGGCTTGGCAGGCTTGCCCTTCCCATCTCATCGAGGAGCATCACGAGTTCAAGCAAGCCAAATTCGGCTCCGCCATATTGTTCCGGGATTGTCAGCCCGCACCATCCCAGCTCGGCCATTTTCTTCCATAGCTCAGGGCTGTAGCCAAGCGGGTCGGTCTCCAGTTCCTTTACCGTTTCCTTGGGCAATTCCCTTTCAAAGAAATCGCGCGCCGAGTTTTTGAGCAATTGCTGTTCTTCAGTCAAATCAAGGTTCATACTTTTCCTCCGTGGGGTGAATTATCGAGGTCAGCTTTCTAGCTTGCAGATTTGCTTGCTTAGATTAAGAACTTCGTCTTTGCCATAACCATTTGAATTTTACCTCGATCGAGGACTGAATGTCAACAATGGTGCAGACTTGATTGCATAATGCTAAAAAGGGGCCATAATAAATTACAAAATGAACAATTTGGGCGTGAAATCCGAGTACTTGTGGTGCAAGTGTTCATCTCGCTGATTGGACACCTCAAATGCAAAATGATATATTCAGGCTGAATGCTGATACTCGAAATTCTGGGAGCCAACCTATGCTCAGCGTAAAAATAATCATGAACTCTTGCATGGAAGAAGTGCTCTCATTTAAATGTTCCAACCTGCACGATCAAAACCTGGAAATGCATGTTCTAAATAAAGGGGATCGTCCGGTGGCCGTGCATGGACACATCGTGCTGGAAAACGAAGAAGATATTTTAGAGTGCAACCATCTTTTCCCGCCCTGGGAACAGACTGTTCGACCTGGGCAAGGCGCTGCTTTTTATTGTTCAATGGACCCGCTGGTCTGGGAGCAATATGAGACTTTGACCATTGTTGATAAGGAAGGCAACCCATACCGGTTTTCCATCAAAGAAATTACCGAGTATCCATCGTATCGGGGTTAGTGCCGGAGAATTGCATTGGTGCCGGATCTTTTAAGCAGTTCGCATGAGGTCATTAAGCTGCAAGGCTTGCCTGGCACAGTTGATTATGTTTCAGTTTCCAAATACGACATCGAGAGCTTCTTGATTCCCAGGTTGATCATGGTTTCGGTATTGGTGATGCCGGGTATCTGGGCCAGTTCGTGCCTGAGGAAATAAGACAGGTCCTCGGACTTGCGGAACAGAGCCCAGATAATGATGTCATGGCGGCCGGCAGATATGAACATCATGTGCACGTTTTCGTTGGAAACCAGTTTGTCGGCTACAGAGTCGATATCTTTTGGTATTACATTGATGCCTATTATCGCGTTGGTCTGATACCCCAGCGTTCCCGGTAAAACAATACCTGCTACTTTGAGGATATTTTCGTCAAGGAGCCGTTGCAGTTTTTTGCCCACAGTAGCCCTGCTGATATTGAGTTTTTTAGCGAGCTCCGAGACCGATTGTCTGCCGTCGATCCCCATCTCTTTGATGATCCTCAAATCGAGGTTGTCAAGAGTTTGTTGATTATCTTCGCTCATGGCTTTATCCCTTCTCTTAGCTGGTTGCTGGTGCGTCCAGGTCGCGTTTTTCACTTTGATAATTTCGAACCTGAGCGCTATTGCAAGATTATACAGAAAATGGCATTGAATATGCAAGTTGCGATTTAAATGGCGGAGGCGATTGACACATTGTATCGAGCCAGTGACTTCGACCTAAAATGAGGAATTGATGGAAATGAGCATGCTGATAGTATATAATGATTTCTCGTGTGGGGAAATTGTGTTTGTAGCGAAATAAGCAAAGTGAAAGGAGAGTCTATATGGCAACAGAGATTGTACCGGCACCAATACCGGGGAAAGTGGTCAGGGTTAATGCGAGCGCGGGGAGTCAGATCAACGAAGGCGACAGCATTTGCGAGATCGAATCAATGAAAATGGAAAATCCCATACTGGCGCCGATTTCCGGAACAGTGACGGAGATTAATATTGCGGTGGAGCAGGTGGTCAAGACAGGGGAAACTCTGGCAGTAATTGAATTTTAAAATTCCGCCAGTAAAAGTATCTTTTGAGGTGCTAATGAAAGGGGGAAATCTCGTTCTGAGATTTCCCCCTTTTGACATATTCCGAAAAGGTTTCTTTATTCTGGCTTTTCCTCGCTTTGTTCCTCTGGGGTGGTAGCTGGTTCCTCAGCTCCTGCTTCAGTTACCTCCGCCTCGGCAGCTTCCTCTTCGCCCTCTTCCACTTCTGCCCTGGCCTGCGAGACTGAAATCAGCATGTCATCAGGGTTGGTCAACACGGTGATTTCCTCATCCAGAATTAGATCACTAACCAGCAGGCGATCCCCTGCTTCGGCCAGTTCGCTAATATCAATAGTAATGTTTTCCGGTATCTCGGTGGGAAGACATTCCACTTCGATGGAATTTAAATTCTCCAGTACAACCAGGTCGTTTCGGCGGGAAGCCCGGGTTTCGCCTTTAAAGATCAGAGGCACTGCGACTTTAACCTTGTCTTTCAGGCTGACTTGATGGAAGTCCACATGAAGCAGTTCACCGGTCAATGGATCCTTTTGAGCCCTTTTTATGAGCACCTGCCGATCCTCTTCCGCAGGATTTTTCAATGTGATAAGCTGAGTACCCCCTGCGTGGGCAATGGTTTTTTTCAGAGTTGCAGTCTCGGCCTGAATTGAATGTGATTCAATTCCGTGCCCATAAATATTTGCCGGAGTTATCCCTTCACGCCGCAGTGATTTTACCTTCTTTCCCGTGATTGTCCTGTTTTCAATTTCCTGTATTATGGCTTCCATTGTAGTTCCTCCTGAAAGCTAATCCGGATACGACAGTGTTTGCCGCTTCCGGCTGCTAATCTTTCTCCTTTTCTTTAGCAGCTTCGTCGATTATTTTTTGGGCGAGATGCGCTGGCACTTCTTCATAATGGCTGAATTCAGCAATGTAACTGCCGCGGCCCTGTGTCATTGACCGGAGTTCTATGCTGTAACGCTGTATTTCAGAGAGCGGGGCATGTGCTTCGATTGTGCTGATGCCGTTTTCAGGGTTCATCCCTGATATCCGGGCACGCCTGCTGTTGAGATCACCCATGACATCGCCGGTGAATGTATCGGGCACGGTAATTTTAAGGTTCATAATGGGTTCCTGAAGAACCGGATTTGCATCTGCTACTCCCTTTCTGAGTGCCTGCATACCGGCGATTTTGAAGGCCATGTCTGAGGAATCGACTGCATGAAATGATCCGTCGTACAGGGTCACTTTCAGATCAACAATCGGATAACCTGCCAGAACACCGGAGGTAAGCCCTTCAACGATCCCTTTTTCTATCGCGGGGATGTAGTTCTTTGGTATTGTGCCACCAACGATTTTTGATTCGAATTCGTAACTTCCTCCCTTATCCATTGGTTGCATATCAATAAGGACATGTCCAAATTGCCCGTGGCCCCCGGTCTGTTTCTTGTGCTTGTATTCTGCTTTGGTAGAGGTAGTGATACTTTCCCGATAAGGGATTCTTGGTGTTTCCAGTTCGGCCTCAAGACTGAATTTGCGCTTCATTTTGCTGAGGGTTACATCCACCTGAGCCTCGCCATATCCGGTGATAATGGTTTCCCCTGTTCTGATATCCCTTTGAAGTGTGAGCGATGGGTCTTCCTCGATAATTTTGCTTAGAACCGTCCCCAGTTTATCGGCGTCTGCCTTTGTTTTGGGTGCGATCGAGAAGCTCAGGTTGGGTACAGGCAGTTCAATTGCTTCGAATTGAACCGGGCTGTCCTGGCTGCACAGGGTATCACCGGTGCTGGTATCTGTCAGTTTCGTAACTATCCCGATATCACCTGCGACGATTCGTGAAGTTGCTTCCTGAGTTTTGCCACGCATAGTGCTGAGTTGCCCGATCTTTTCGGCCTTCTCTTTCTGGCTGTTCCAGATAGTGGAATCGCTGCTGACAACTCCGCTGAATACACGCAGAAAGTTCATCTTGCCCACATAGGGATCAGTGCTGGTTTTGAAGACAAATGCTGAGGTGGGAGCATTTTCATCGGGTTCCAGAGATTTATCACCTGCATCTGTTTTACCTTTATCTTTGGGCGAAGGAAGATATTCGCACACTGCATCCAGCAACTCAGTGATATTTTTGTTTTGCAGCGCAGTGCCCACCAGGACTGGCACGATTGTGCCTGCGATTGTTCCGGCGTGGAGCGCCTTGTGTATTTCTTCTTCAGTCAGGTCTTCACCCTCGAGGTATTTGGTGGCGAGGTCATCATCGCATTCTGCTGCTCCCTCAATCAGCTTTTCCCGAAAGGTATCAATCTCATCCTGGCTGATGGCATCTGCGTTCGCGTCGCCAGCGGGTTTTCCGGTGATTAGATTGATAACTCCCTGGAAACTGTCTTGCGATCCGATGGGAAGCTGGACCGGCACGCATTTCCGACCGAGTTTTTCCTGAATCTCTTCCATGGTCTTTGAGAAATCAGCGTTTTCCCGATCGATTTTGTTGACGAAGATAATGCGGGGCAACGCGGCTTTTTCAGCGAATTCCCATGCAAATTCCGTGCCTACTTCAACTCCGGATGCGGAACACACTACCACCAGGGCCGCATCTGCTGCGCGCAGAGCGGATTTGACCTCACCCACGAAATCGAAATATCCGGGAGTGTCAATAACGTTGATTTTGGCCTTTTTCCATTCCAGTGGTGCCAGGGTTGTGCTGGTGCTGCTCTTTCGTTTTATCTCCTCGGGTTCAAAATCGCTGACGGTGTTACCGTCTTCCACAGTTCCCATGCGGGTGGTGACTTTGGTGTTATACAGCATGGCCTCGGTAAGCTGGGTTTTCCCGGCGCCGGTGTGAGAGAGTAAAATCACATTCCGTATGTTTTCGGTCTGAAAGTCCTGCATCGGTTCCTCCCAAAATAATCTCCCTAAAATACCCAAGAGTACTTCAGGGAGAAGAGAACTCACTTCACTTTGATTGTCTGCACAGGAAGAGGCTTCATTCGAAATGGCGAGATGAACCCTCGTTTTCCTCAAAATATGCAGCATCTCTAGAATAGATTCCCTGACGAACATTGTCAAGGGAATCTATCAGTGCTACCATATCCTAGATTGAGAAAACGAAAGGGGATGAAGGTATGGCGAAGGGTATTAAAGCCGCGATCATTTTGGTTTTGCTGGTATTGTTAGCAATCCCGGCATGTAGTATTGATTTCTCCACAGAGGATGCTAACGATGATCTCGATATCGTTGAGGAA
>CAZJQZ010000004.1:0-37826 GCA_964548045.1 uncultured Dehalococcoidia bacterium
CAACTCAAAAAGAAGGTTTTGCGTTTCCTGAATCAGCCGGAGATAAAAAAGCTCTATCACCGGCTGGAAAAAGACGATAAAAACTTCGGCCGGATATTTGTACATTTCAAACACTAGTGGCACGAGTGTGTATTTGAAAAATGGGCACCTTGAAAAAGGTGCCCATTTCTATTTGCAGACCAATTACTCTCTAATCCGGCCAGTAAAGCTTCTTAGCTTCCTTCTCTAGCTCGGGCCGGAAATCCGGGTGGGCCACACTGATAATCGCTAAAGCCCGTTCCCTTTGTGTTTTCCCTTTTAACCTGGCCACGCCGTATTCGGTGACTATGGTATCTGCCAGCGTTCGAGGTGTGCTTACCACAGTGCCGGGCATGAGTTGCGGCACAATTCGCGAAGTCTGGCCTCCCTTGGCTGTGGAAGAAACGGCTGTAATAGCCCGTCCGCCTTCGGAAAGATAGGCGCCAATGGCGAAGGCAGTTTGACCGCCCGCACCGCTCATCATCTTGGTGCCGATTGATTCGGCGGAAATCTGGCCGGTAAGGTCGACCGAAATGGCACTGTTGATGGCTACCACATTATCATTTTCTGAAATTATTTTGGGATTTAGAACATAGCTGGATGGATGGACTTCAAACATTGGATTGGCATTGATGAAATCCATCTCTTCCTTAGAGCCTCCGCCGACAGCCGTAGCGACTGCTTTCCCGATATCGATCCGCTTGCGTTTCCCATTGATGACCCCGTTCATTACCAGCGTGCCAATGCCTCGTGGTGTATTCTCGGAGTGCCATCCGAGATCAATTTTGTTCTCGAGTACCCCGAGCTTGGCCACCCATTCAGCGGTACCACCGACTCCGATCTCAAGGCAGTCTCCATCATTGACCAGTTCGCCGATATATCCGGCAATCGTTTTTTCCAGTTCACCGGGGCCAGTCGTTTTCCGGCCCAGCAGATCGGTTCCTCCGGGGGTGGTTCCCGAAGGGGTGTGCTCGACGAAATAATCGATTTCGGAAACATGAATGTGGTTTTCTCCATGAGTGCGAATAACGTGGTTATTTACCTCCGCCAGGACCACTCTGGCTTTTTCACAAAGAGCTTTCTTGTTCCAGCAGGAGGCCCCGAAACTGCAGAATCCATGTTCATCCGGGGGGCCTACCTGAATCAAGTATGCATCAATGGGTTTCATCCAGGGGACGTCGGCTGAGGCGTAAAGGCCCACCACTTGAAAATCGCCTCTTTTTTCGTCCATCATCGTGCGAACGAGAGGCAGAACGTACGGTATTTCAAACTGAAACGTTTCGGCGAAAACCGGATCGAACCAGGGAAGGTCCCTGCCACCACCACCATGCACCTTAATCCCGGTTATCTCTCCAATTCGGGAAGATAGTGCCAGTCCAAGCGCCAGCGGGTCCGGCTGCCCCAGAACCACGTAGTTGTTGGATTCGATAACCTTAACGGCCTCTTCCGGGGTGGTCATTTTCCGGTTAAATTCTTCTTGCCAGTTGGTGAGTGACATATTGACCTCCAATCAGAATGACACTGTTATTTACAAACTAAATCCCAATGCTCAAAATATTCGAGCATTGGGATTTGATTATATCAAATGAATTTCCTGAACCCTAGTCTATTTTACCTTTGAAACGCTCGTCACGGCCCTTGAAACCCTCTTTGACGCCTTTGTCTCGCCGCTCTTTGAAGAAGTTGTACTCATCAGGTTCCCAGCGAAGATTGGTGAACATGGTGTGAGTGATATCCTGCAGGCTGTTGGTCAGGCCCCATCCTTCAAATATGAGCCGGCGGGTTGCCTTGCCGATGGCAATGCCGTCACGAGGGAGCAGACACATGGACTCGACCATCTTCTCCACTTCTGCATCAAGCTCTTCGGGAGGAACTGATTTGGTAACCAGTCCTATTCGTTCAGCTTCATCACCTTTGACGATCCTGCCGGTCAGCAGCATATCCACCGCTCTCTTGATACCGATGGTCATCATTAGCAAGTTCACAGGAGCGCCGCTTCCGGCAAATCCAAGACGTTGCTCAACACAGCCGAATTTGGCATCGTCGGCAGCAATGGCAATATCTGCGTGGAGCGGGATATACACGCCGCCGCCCAGGCAATTCCCGTGACATTTTACGATAGTGATTTTCGGGATAAGGAACAGCTTCATTGCAAGATCGTGGAAGAAGCCTTTATCAACTGAGTATCTGATCCGCTGGCTGGCCCGGCGCTCGTCCTTCTCGCCGGTGCCCATGCCGTAGATGAACCCCACTCCTCCCAAATCATGACCGGAATGGAAATCCTTACCGGCGCCCTGAATGACGACCACCTTGATATCGTCATCGAATTCGGCGTCATCGAGCGCGTACCAGTACTGGTCGGTCAGCCCCTTCTGCCCGGGCCAGTCGGTAGCGTTGCGGTTTTCCGGGTCGTTGAAGGTAATGTAGGCAACATTCCCCTTTTTCTCATAGATTACTTTGTTGAACTCTACCTGTGCTAGTTCCAGATGTGGATGTAATTGTGCCATTTCATCTCCTATTTTTTCAACCTCAGAGTATGCTCAAGTCGCAGAGTGTATAGATATTTGAAATCTCGGCGATCTCTGTGCTCTCCGTGGTTTAATTCTTATTTCTTTTCCTTTGGTGGCTGCTCGGGAGCTGGATTCTTGTAATTGATCAGTAGCTTCTCTTTGGTTATTTGTGAACACTGATCGAAGGTCCACGGACCCTCTTCGTTGGGATTGTGCCGTTCCTGTAAAACAATCTCCGGCTGGCTGAAGATTCCCAGTGCGCCCGGAGTGGTCAGGAATACCTGTCCGTTGACATCTTTGGCCTCATCGCTGGCCAGATACGCCATGAAGTTAGCAAAGTAATCAGGAGGCATGGTGTCAAGGGCCATTTCATCGGCTTTTTCCTGAGTCATTAAGCCGGCCTCAACACGTTTGGCGATCATCTTTTTAACGTCTTCACCCTGCACCATTCGGGTTGAAGCTCGGGGGACGAAGACATTACAGGTGACTCCATACTTGCCAAGTTCTCTTGCTGTACCGTAAGAGAAGCTGGCAATACCGCCTTTGGCAGCACCATAGTTAATGTGGGTAACTCCTCCCTGATAGGCTTCGGAAACGCAGTTGATGATGCGTCCGTAGCGTTGCTCTCTCATCAAAGGCGCAGCATGCCGGGTCGTATTGAAAGTTCCCTTGAGGTGAACGGCGATCACCTGATCGAATTCCTCTTCGGCCATGTTCCAGATCATTTTGGGTCTGTCGATTCCAGCGATATTGACCAGAATATCAATCCTGCCGAAATTATCGACGCAGGCTTTGATCATGCCCTCGGCATCGTTGAAGTTTGCTACGTTGCCGTAGTTGGCCACGGCCTTCACGCCAAGAGCTTCGCATTCTTTGACAACTTCATCGGCCGGGGTGGATTCCTGCCCGGCTCCGTCCGTTGAACCGCCCAGATCGCAAACAACCACATTTGCGCCTTCCTGGGCCAGAGCCAGACATGCGGTTCGTCCGATTCCTCGTCCGCCTCCGGTTACAACTGCGTTTTTACCTTTTAATCTGTCGCCCATTTAAAACTCCTTAAAAGTTAATTGACTAATCATTTGCTGGGAAGAGTGGCTATAGCTGTACCGAAGGTGGTCTTTTTACCCTCAGGGTTCTCACCCCATACGTCCAGTTCGACGATGTTCTCCCCGTTCTCCTGCCTTTTTCCGGTAACGTTCCCTTTTACTGTAAACTCATCGCCGGGGAAGTCGGCTCCCCGGTTATTGCACGTCAGCTTGGTGATCTTGCCATCGTTGCCCATCCAATCGGTGACGACACGGGCCAGCAGTGCACTCTTGAGCCTGCCGTGGACTATAACATCCTTAAATCCCTGAGCAGTGGCAGTGTCTTTATCGTAATGAAGTTCGTAGAGATCACCGGCGGTCACTGCATAGATAACGAGGTCTTTCTTTGTGATTTTTTGCTTGATTGGGGTGATCTCATCCCCTTCATTAACTTCTTCAAAAAATACTTGATGTTCTGGCATTATCTTCCTCCTAGAACCTCATGAGCTGGGAGCGGCTTCTGGCCACCATCTCGCCTTTCTGGTTAACATGTGTGGTTTCGAATTTAACGAAGGTTTTCATTCCCTTGGAGCCCTGTTCCTGAGTGACATCGACAAATTTAAAAGTGTTTGTCAGTGTATCACCGGCTGCTACAGGAAGAAGAATATCCCACTCACCGCCGGCATCAACGCCTCGCCCGAGAGGCAGTTGTGGGCGCAATCGGGTAAAGGCAGAACTCAGCACAGCCGCGGTGAAGAAGCCAGGGGGGGCAATAATGGAACTGTGGCCCTTGCCTTTGGCATATTCCTCATCGTTGTAAAGTGGATTGGTATCACCGATGGCAGCAGCAAAATTGCGTATCATCGACTTCTCAATATCGAGAGTTTCGACGACTTCTAACTTGCCGGCCTTTTCCTGCAGTTCTTCAAAAGTCAACGGGGTTTCTTCTGCCATGATTTCCTCCTATGTCATTGTCTCCTCTCCCTTGCGGGAGAGGTTGGGTGAGGGTGAATCTACCATCAACTGAGAAGGGCACATCATGCTGTGCCCCTACTTGGCTGCCGGGGGTTCCCCAACAATAGTAATTCCGCACACGAAATTACCGGGATGTCCGCCCTGATTGTGAGCGATTCCCATTTTGAGATCGCCCTTGAGCTGACGGGACGGTTCTTCCACCTTGCCCTGGAACTGCTTGTAGAATTCGTAAATCTCGCGGCCACCGCTGGCACCTGCCGGATGACCGAATGATTTCAAACCGCCACTGATATTGATGGGCATTTCGCCTTCCTGTTCCCAGTTACCGGCTTCGATATCTTCCCGTGCTTTTCCCTTTTCCACCAGACCCAGGGATTCGGCGGCAATTACCTCGGCGATGGAGAAGCAGTCATGCAATTCAAATACCTGCATCTCTTTGCGCGGGTCTTTGATTCCGGCCATTTCGTATACTTGCTTAGCGCATCGTTCCGTTTCTTCCCAATGAAGGTAATCATAATCGGGCCTTTCCTTGCCCCAACTGGGACCGCAGGCAATTCCCGATCCTTTGATAGTAATATAGTCGCCATCGGGCCTAAATTTCTTGGCGTCTTCAGTTCGAACCAGAATCGCAGCAGAAGAGCCATCATTGATACCACAGCAATCGAATAAACCCAATGGCCAGGCGATAATCGGGGCATTTAAGACCTGCTCGATGCTCACCGCTTTGCGGAGAGCGGCTTTGGGATTTCGTGAACCGTTGTAGTGGCTCTTTACCGAAACTTTAGCCAGCATGGTTTTGCCCTCTTGAGGGGTCAGCCCATGATAGGAAAAATACCGGGTAGCGGCCAGAGCATAACGAGCTACACCGCCACCTACTTCAGGCGCAGCGCCATAAACTGGGTGCCACTTACCGGGGAATGCCTGAGGAATTCCGCCGAATCCGGCATCCTTCATCTTTTCGACTCCAAGAGCCAGACAGACATCATATGCGCCGGCAATCAGTGCCATCGCCGCGCCTCTGACAGTTTCGGCGCCGGTGCCACAGGCATTCTCAACATGAGTTATCGGAATATAGTCGAACTGCAAAGCGCCCGCAGCCATAATACCTGTCATGGCGACATCCGAATTAACATATCCCAACCAGCAGGCCTGAATATCCGTTGTTTCAATACCCGCGTCCTCGCAGGCTTCATAAGTGGATTCCACCATCAGGTCTTCGGGGCCTTTATCCCAGAGCTCACCGAACTGGGTACAGCCCATACCAACTATTGCAACTTTATCTTTAATGCTTTCCATTTTTTCTTAACTCCATCAGCATCGGATTGGACGAACTCTCCAGAAGTAGTTGATCAGCTCAGAACCTTCGAGCTGGATTCTGAAGGTCATTTCCACCTTCATGCCCACTTCAACCTTTTCGGTATCGCGGTCGGTCATGACGCTGTAGAAACGGCCGCCGCCATCGAGATCAACCACGCTGAATACTTTGGGTAAAACGATCTCCTGAGCCCGATCATCCATGCTGTAGGTGAACAGAGTGCCGGTCACATCGGAAAGCCGGACGAACTCGAAGTTGTCCTTGGCTTTGCAGTACATGCACACCCGTTGTCTGGGAAGCTGGATGTTTCCGCAGCTCTTGCACTTTTGCCCGTAGAGCTTCCAGACCAGTTCCTTATCGCGCCAGATCACCGGTAGTGATGACGGCCGGGCTGGGATGGTTCCCTTTTCCCATTCCATCATCTGTTTTATCTGAACGTATTTGCCGTAGCTGGGGAGCATCAGCTTCGATTCCAGATGATTCTTGATTCCACGGCGGTTGCCCTGCACTTTGGTGATGTTTTCGGTTACGGTTAGAAGATAAGCATCGGCGCCGTCACCATAGGTTGCGAAGAGGATTTTATCTCCCGGTTTGGCTTCTTCCAGCGCAGAGATCAGGATCATCGGGGCCAGCGCTGTGCCTGTGTTTCCGACCGAACCGCCAAGAGGATCCTGCACCTGAGTCTTGGGATCAAGCTTCATCTTTCTGGCCATCGCCGAATGAGTTCGAGGGTCCGGTCCGTAGAAACATGCCCTGGTGATATCCTCGGGTTTGATGTTCAGTTTTTTGTAAAGCTCTTTAGCGGCCTGGGGAAGGATTTTGAGATAGCCTTCATCGCGGATGAACCGGTCCTCCCATACCTGCATGTATTTATCGCCGGGCTTGCGCCAGACATCGATAAATTCACTGGAAAGGTGATAGCTGCCATCGATCGTCGCAATCACGTCATCAGACCCGATAAGCAATGCAGCCGAACCGTCACCGAAGGCAGGTTCAAATCCGGAATCAGGGGCGGCTAGTCGGCAATCGGAAGCGACTACCATTACATTCCTGGCCGATCCGGCGTTAACCGCGTCTTCAGCCGCATGCAAAGCGCTGGTTGCGCCTCGGAGCGAATGGGCGATATCCATTGTTCGGATATCATCTTTTAAATCGGATGCAGCACGAATAATGCTGGCTGACTGCTTTTCTAAATATGGCGGTGAAACGGTGGCAAAATAAAGGGCATCGACGCTGTTGCGGTCCATGCCCCTCAAACAGTCAATAGTCGCCTCCACTCCCATTGTGAGGCTGTCTTCATCGGCGTTGGCTACCGACCTTTCGCCGGAACCCGCGCCGCTGCCCCACATGGCTCCGATATCTTTGCGGGCGAGCCGGTAGATGGGGATGTAGGCACCGTAAGAGGTAATTCCAACCAATTTACACGTCCTCCTTCAAACGCTTGGCAAGTGAAAAACTTGCCCGAAACGGGCGATTGGCCCAAAGACCATTATAGCTGGAACGATTTTCGATGTCCACCCGGAGTGAGAGGGGCGGGTGCTTTACCTGTTATCCATACTTTGATATGCTCAAAAGCATGTATTCGAGTTTGGTCAAATATCCACGGCTTGCGCTTTGGCTGCTGTGGAGTGCTTTATTCAGTGAGGCAAATTTACGCAGATTTGCCGAATTATATGTGAATGCAAGAATCGATGAATGGCTGGAACTGGGGCGACTTACCATAGAGGATGCTGACGAACTACGCGAGCGAATTCATTTCCCGGCCGTAACGGAATACATTAAAGGTTTCATGGTTCATCTTGGTTTGAATATGCTTGAGTTGCCGATTGTGAACAATTTCATTGTAGTGGCATTGGCTATCATCTTTAATGAAACTATGATTCTTCTATATTTCCTCATGGTACCGCTACTGAGGACCATCTACACTTTGAGCCGAATGGTCAGGAACAGAGGTGGCGGAATCCATTACGGCACGGCTTTACTTGCGGGTGCGCTGCCAAAGGTGGGGACAATTGCCTATCCCCTTCAGATGTCCACTGCTCATCCTAACCTGTCACGATTTCTGGTCCGCTCCCAACTATCCGGTTTAGCTTGCCGCGTGCCATTGTTTGGAGGCACTGATTCACGGCTGGAACGCTTCTGCATTTGGGCAGTAGACCTGATGTTTTCAATTCAACATCAAATAGTCGGACTGATCGGGGCTTTCAGATCGGTAGTATTTGTCAGGTCAGGGGAAAAATGACGATGGCATTAAGGCCGGAAAGAAATTCATCTATAATTGTGCGTAAGCAAACCATGCTGAAAGCTGATCGCCGATTGCCTGTCTCAGGGTTGACACTTCCTTAGTATTGATATATGGTACTCGTAAAGTGGCTTCTTTTAAGTCCCCTCAGGCCAATCTGAATATCAAGGATGAGCGATGTTTATTGTAGGAGAGAAAATCAATGCCAGTCGCAAGAGTATCCGGGAAGCAATGGAAAGGAAGGATGCTGATTTCATTATTAAAGTGGCCAGAGATCAGCACGAAGCTGGAGCCGACTTTATCGATGTGAATGCCGGGACTTTCGTCAATCAGGAAGCTGAAATGCTTTGCTGGCTGGTCGAGACTGTTCAAGGCGCTCTGGATGTCCCTTTATGCCTTGATAGTCCGAACCCTGTGGCACTGGCCGAGGCAATGAAATTGCACAAGGGCGAACCAATGATCAATTCCATTTCCATGGAAACCGAACGTCTGGATGCACTTCTTCCCATCGTTACCTCGCAATCGTGCAGGATTATCGCACTTTGCATGGCTAGAACTGCCATGCCAACCACTGTGGAAGAGCGAGTTGAAGTTGCCTCCGATCTTATAAGCAAGCTTACTGATAGCGGTGTCCCTGTTGAAAAAATCCATGTGGACCCGCTCATCCAGCCAATTTCCGTGGATACCAACATGGGGCTTGGCGCACTCGGGGCCATTAGAAAAATCATGAGTGATTTCCCTGGCGTGAATACCATTTGCGGACTTTCCAACATATCATTTGGGCTGCCGGAACGGCATCTAATCAATCGGAATTTTCTGGCACTGGCCATGTCATACGGTCTAAATGGTGCTATTATGGACCCGAACGATAACAAGCTCATGTCTACAATAGTGACAATTGATATGCTTCTGGGCAACGATCTGTTTTGCGAAAAATATATTGAAGCTTATGAACAGGGTATTCTTGGCAAGCCGTAATTCAATTACTGTGTTTTCAAATAAAGAGACAGAAGGGGGTAGAGTATGAGTGATTTTGAGGTGCTTGCGCAAGCTGTGCATAAAGGGGATTTTGCCACGGCTGTGGCAGAAACCCAGAAGGCGCTGGATGGGGGGATAACTATTCAGGATATCCTCGATAATGGCCTCATTGCTACTATGGATGAGGTGGGTGAGAATTTTTCCAAAGGGACGGTTTTCGTTCCTCAAATGTTGCGTTCCGCCAAGACCATGCAGAAATGCATGGAACTTATCCAGCCCTTCTTCAAAGAAGCTGAAGTAGTCTCCAAGGGAAAGGTCTTGATAGGAACGGTCAAAGGCGACTTGCATGATATCGGTAAAAATCTGGTTGCTATGATGATGGAAGGGGCAGGATTCACCATGATCGATCTTGGAGTAGACGTTTCTCCCGATAAGTTTGTCCAGAAGATACAGGAAGTGGAGCCGGATCTTGTGGCCATGTCTGCGTTGCTTTCCACTACTATGCCCTCCATGCCTCTTACAGTAGAGGCAATTCAACAGGCTGGCGTGCGGGACAAAGTCAAGATTATAATCGGGGGTGCTCCCGTTACACAGAAATATGCCGATGAGATCAAGGCGGATGCCTACGCCTCTGATGCTGGTTCTGCTGTGAGCAAGGCCAAAGAGCTGCTGGGGGTGTAGCGGGCAACCCGCGTTTTTTGTTGCTTATAACTTGATTGATGCAAAAACCATGCGCTCATAGTTATTAAAAAACCGAGCGCTGAGAGTTGAATGTTTATATCGTGAGGAGGGCTCATGAGGCCAATCGATATCCCCACTTTTCAACCTAGGTTGAAAGCCCTGAATCGAGAGCAGGCGCTAGCTATTCACACAGCCGCCCTGGAAATTCTGGAAAAGACCGGATTCAAGATGGAGCATCCCGGAGCCCGGCAGATGCTCATTGATGCCGGATGCAGACCATCAGGTGATGATTGGTTGCGAATGCCTGCCTACCTACCAGAACAGGCCTTGAAAACAGCTCCCCGGCAGATTGCCCTTTACAATCAGCAGGGCAACAAAACGATGCCGCTGGTTGATGGCAACCCCTTCTATGGAACTGGATCAGATACCACTTTTACTCTGGATTTGGAAACCGGCGAACGGAGGCGCACCGTTCTCAAGGACACTGCTAATTTTGCCAAACTGGTGGATGGGCTCGAAAATATATCCTTTGTAATGTCGATGTCCAACCCGGAAGATGTTCCGGTGGATAATATCTACGTTCATGCCTTTGCTGAGATAGTGAAGAATACCAACAAACCCATTTGTTTCATTGCGGACAGCGGCAGGGATATTGCCAAAATTCACCAGATCGCCTGTGCGATTGCGGGCGGTGAAGAGGAACTTCGTCTCAAACCCTTCCTGCTTAACTATTCCGAGGCCATCAGCCCGTTGCGTTTCCCTGAGAATGTAATGGAGAAGCTCATATTTTGTGCCGAAAAAGGTATTCCTATTTGCCTGCCATCCGGGTCCAATGCCGGTGGCGGGGCCCCGATTACCTTAGCTGGAGCTATGGCTCTGGGGATTGCTGAAAACCTTGTTGGGCTTGTGATTCATCAAATGGCCGGCAAAGGTTCGCCGTTCTTATTTGCTCCTAATGTGAGCGTGATGGATATGAAGGCTACTATTGTTTCCTATGGTTGCCCTGAATGGAGCCTTACTCAGGCGGCTATGGCAGATATGCGGGATGAACTCTATGGTCTGCCTATCTGGGCTTATGCCGGCGCTTCCGACTCAAAAGTGATGGATGCTCAGGCGGGGGCGGAAGCCATGTTCTCCATTATTACTTCCATGCTTTCTCGCTGTAATCTGGTCCATGATGGGGGATATCTGGAATACGGCGGGATATCTTCGCTGGAGATGGTGACCATGAACAATGAACTGGTGGCGATGAGCCGGTTTTTTGTGGATGGTATTCCTGTGAATGAGACTACCCTGGCACTGGATGCGGTTCAGAGGGTAGGGAGCACGCCCGGTTCCATGTTCCTTACTGACGACCACACCTTTGATAATTTCATGGAGGCCCAGTTTATGCCGCAGCTTCTGGATCGTGCCCGTTACGATAACTGGGAGGCGGCAGGCTCTCAGGATTTATACCAGCGCTGTAATGCCGAGGCTCGCCGGATACTGGCCGAACATCAGGTGGAACCCAAGCCTGATGTGGTGCTTCAGGAAATCGAAAAAATAGTGAGTGTTTGATCAAAATCATGGGAAGGAATGCGCCACGGTATCAACCGCTCCGCCCGGAAGACGTTAAAAAAATAGACGCGACTGGCCGCGGTATACTTGCGCAAATAGGGATTCATATCCTTGCTCCTGCCTATATTGATAAACTGGAAAAGGCAGGAGCGAGGGTTGATCGTGAAAGTCAGCGGGTTTATTTCGACGGTGCCTGGCTGGATGACACTCTAGGCAAATCTCCTTCACAGTTTACACTTTACTCTCGCGATGGTAATAACGATCTCCTTATGGGTTCCGGCAATTCCTATTTTGGCAATGGTGGCCGGGTATTCCGTATCCTGGATATGAGAACCGGCGGGTACCGCTATACGCTGCTGCGGGATGTGTCCAACACGGCTATCCTGACAAATAATTTGGAACATATCCGCTTTTATATAATCGCCTGTCAGGCTCATAACCTGAAGCCCGAAACATATCATCTTAATGATTTCTTCCGTGCATTCTATCATACTACCAAGCATGTGATGGGCGGGTGTGATGATCTGGAGGGAGCCCGGCAAATGTGGGAAGTGGCCAGTTTTATTGCCGGCGGTGAGGACAATCTCAAAGAAAAACCTTTTGTATCGGTAATTACAAATGTTATCAGTCCGCTTACAATTGATGGGGGTACCCTGAGTATACTCGATTTCTGCGTCAATCGGGGAATTCCCGTGACTTGCGCTCCGGCACCCATTGCCGGAGCCACTTCTCCTGCCACTCTTGCCGGAAGCCTTGCCCAAATGCACGCTGAATCACTTGCAGGAGTAGCGATGACTCAGGTACTTTCCCCGGGGGCCAAAGTACTCTATGGTGCAGTTCCTACCGCTATGGATTTGCGAACCATGGAGTTTACTATGGGAACTGCGGAGACTGGCATGATGAATGCGGCAGCCGTGCAATTGGCCAAGTTGTATAATTTGCCTATCTATGCCTCAGCCGGGCTCACGGAATCCAAAAGACCGGATATTCAGGCTGGATTTGAAAAACTGTTCTCCACTTTCACTGTTGCCATGACTGGAGCCGATTATATTCATCTGGCGGCCGGGATGCTTGATTCAGGCAACTCTATCTCTTATGAGCAATATGTAATCGATAACGAAATACTTGCGATGGGTCATCGGATAATGGGTGGCATAGAGGTTAGTGAAGAGACACTTGGACTCGATGTGATTAAGGAAGTTGGGCCTGGCGGAAATTATATCACTGAGGAACACACCATAAATCACATGATGGAAGAGTTCTTCTATCCTGCTCTCAGCGTACGTTGCAATTTCGATATATGGGAAGAACGGGGTCAACCTGACATGCTGAGCCGTGCACATGAGGTGGTCGAAAAGATTCTGAAGGAAGGCAGGGAAAGCTGTCTTGATGCGGAAATGGTCAAAAAGATAAAAGAAGCGTTCCCTGGCATAGTGAGAATATAAATATGATGGAGCCGAAACAAACCGGCATCATTCGTATTATTACCTGTGCTGTTTTCAAACCTGCACTGGACCATCTTCAACTGGAAACCAGATTCCCCAATTTGCGGATCACCTATCTGAAATCCAATCTTCATTTGCAGCCCTTGAAGCTTGGGGAGAGTTTGGTCCGCGAGTTCGAGGCTGCAAGTCAAGCGGGTGAAAAAATTGTGTGCCTTTATGGGAATTGTGTGCCTGGTATTGTTGATTTGTGTGAAGTGCATGGAGTGTTAAAAGTCCCCGGTGATTTCTGCCACGAAATGCTTCTCGGGCCGGATCGGTATCGGGAGGCCATCGACCAAACGGCCGGGACGTATTTTATCGAAAGGGAAGTTACCGCTAATTTCGATGAGTTTTGCCGGATTCCTCTGGAACTGGATGATGAGAAAATGAAAAGATATTTATTTGAACATTATCAGCGTTTGATGTATGTACGGCAGCCGACCGACCCGGATATTCAGGAGCAGACAAAAGAGATAGCCGATTTCCTGGGACTGACGCTGGAAGTTCAGGAAGCGGACTATTCATATCTTGAGCGGAAACTGATTGAATTATTCCATTTTTGATAATTACAAAGGAACTCTGCTATGACAATGAAACGAACTGGCAACTCCAAGCCCAAGAAGGATATCACTGGCATCAAATCTTCCACTCCCCGAAGAAAAACGAAATATGTTTCTTTAAACGTTCTGCCTGATGACTTGTGGCTGAAGGTTTTGCGTAATGTCACTATATATGATGCTCTGAAAAATACCGATGTCACAATCGAAGGAGATTGTGGTGGACTGGGGAAATGCGGCAAGTGCAAAGTCAGGGTACTGACTTCTATTGAACCCCCTTCCGGAGAAGAAAAACAGTTTCTGAGTGACAGTGAGATCAATCAGGGTATCAGGCTTGCCTGCCGAACTCCGATTAAGCAGGACATGGTGATCCATGTTGGCGAAGGCGCTGCCAGCGAGGAATATTTCCAGATTCTTAAAACCGGAGAGCGCCCGGTTTTTCATCTGGACCCTCTGGTAAACAAGCGATTAATAACTGTGCCGACTTATCCTCATGAGGAGGAAGGCATCTCGGCCATGGATCGGCTAAAACTAGCGATGGGAGCCGAATATCCAGATCTGACAACCTCATTTCATCTGCTGCGCAACTTACCCTCCAGATTGCGTGAGACTGGCCCTCAGGGAACGGCAGTTTTATATAATAGTCGCGTGCTGGATTGGCAAAGCTGGGAGAAGGGGCAGAGCAATTATGGATTAACCTTTGATCTGGGCACCACCACTCTGGTAGGCAAGTTGATAGATTTATTGGATGGCAGCGAGGTGGCTGTCATCTCGCGCATCAACTCCCAGATCAGGCATGGCACGAATGTGCTTAGCAGGCTTCAGTTTGTCAAGGAGCATTCACAGGGGCTGGAGTATATGCATGATCTTCTGGTCAATGATGTAAATAGAATCACTCGCCGTCTTCTGGAAGTGGGAGGAATCGCACCTGAGGATGTCTTTGTTGCCGTTGTCGCCGGTAATACTACCATGCAGCACTTGTTCATGGGCCTGGATCCGAGGGGCATCGCGGAAGCGCCTTTTTCACCGGTATTGACCGATGGGCTGATAGCAAAACCAACCGATGTCGGTTTGCAGTTACATCCGGAGGCAGTGATTGCCACCATGCCGGTGCGGTCTGGCTATATCGGTGGTGACCTGATAAGCGTAATACTGGCCTCGGGCGCGGCCGAACAGGAAAACGAAATGGTGCTGGGGCTGGATATTGGTACCAATGGAGAGCTATTCCTTGGCAATCGAAAGAGGCTGCTGACGTGTTCTGCTGCTGCCGGGCCGGCTCTCGAAGGTTCCAGAATCTCTCATGGGATGATCGCCAAGGGTGGCGCTATCGAAGCTGTAGGGTTTGAGAAAGGCAGATTTTACTTGAGGGATGTGGGGAATATCCCTCCCAAGGGTTTGTGCGGAAGTGGGTTGGTGGATCTGGTGGCTGTGCTTTTGCAGGTTGGAATTATTGATAAAGAGGGTTTGATTACTTCTCCCACATACAAAGTGGGAGAACCCTTGAGTGACAGGGTAATCAACCACGACGGTGTAAATGACTTTCTTGTTGCCACCGAGGAGCAGAGCTATGATGGAAAACCCATTTATCTTACCCAGAAGGATGTTCGCGAACTCCAGCTTGCCAAGGGTGCTATTGGAGCGGGTATAGCGGTTTTGTTGGATGAAATGGGTATAAATGTGGAGGATATTGATCGGGTGTATCTTGCCGGGGCAATGGGCAATTATATTAATCCTGACAGTGCCATGTGTATCGGGATTTTACCCCCGGTATCTCCGGAGATTATTACCTCGTTGGGCAATGCTGCCAGCACTGGAGCCTCTATGGCGCTCCTCTCAAAATATTACTGGAATATGGCTGAAGACCTAAGCGATAACATTGAGCACATTGAACTCTCTTCGCGCCTGGATTTCAATCAATATTTTATCGAGAACATAGATTTTCCCGGTGAAGAACTACTGGATGTGAGCCGCGAGCGTGTGAGTGATGTGATGAAGATGCTCAAAGTGGAAGATGTGATGACTCGTAACTATCCCATAATGGTTTCCTCGATGCCGGTAAGTGAGATCGGCAGTCTTTCTCGTCATACCGGGCATCACGGATTTCCCGTACTGGATGATATGGGTAAACTCATGGGTGTGGTTACTCTGGCAGAGCTGGAGACTGCTTTGCGAAGTGGAAGGGTTGATGTTCTTATCGGTGATGTAATCGACAAGTCTCCTATGGTAGTTTATCCTGATCAGACTCTGTATGAAGTGATGCAATCCACCGATGAGGATTACGGACACATTCCAGTTGTGGATCCGGAAAATGATGGAGAACTGCTCGGCGTGCTGCGACGCCATGATATTATCCGTGCCTATCGTAATAAGAGCAACGGGTAATTCTGGAGGAAATCAATGATTGACCTTGAAATTTTGAAAGACCTTTCTGAGCAAACTGAATCGAAAATAGTCCAGCTTGTATTCGATGGGTTGGGTGGCCTGCCCCGTCCCAATACCGGCAAAACGGAGCTGGAAACTGCCCGCACTCCCAATCTGGACCGTCTGGCAACCGAAGGCATTTGCGGCCTTACCGATCCGGTGAATCCGGGCATCACGCCGGGGAGTGGGCCCGGGCACCTTTCGCTCTTCGGCTACGATCCGATTAAATATCAGGTTGGGCGGGGTGTGCTGGAGGCGCTGGGTGTAGATTTTGAACTTATAGCAGGCGATGTTGCCGCCCGCTGCAATTATTGCACTGTGGATGAGAATGGTATTATCACTGACCGCCGTGCCGGACGCATTCCGAGTGAAAAAAATGCTGAAATTTGCGAAAAACTTCGGGCAGTCAAAATCGATGGCGTTGAGTTGTTTATACTATCTGGCAAGGAACACCGTTTTGCGGTGATTTTCCGAGGGCAGGGTCTTGCCGGGGAGGTTGGCGATACCGATCCGCAGAAAGTCGGGATGAAACCGAAGCTGTCAACCGTGCTTTCCGGTGATGGGGAAAGGCTGGCCGAAGTGGTCAATGAGTTTGTGGCGCAAGCTCGATCGATTTTGTCTGATTCTCACCCTGCAAATATGGTTCTTTTCCGCGGGATTTCACAGCGACCCGATTTGCCATTGATGGGGGAAGTGTTTAAGCTGAACCCCGGCGCCATTGCCACCTACCCCATGTATCGAGGGCTGGCCAGGCTGGTGGGAATGCAGGTTTTGGCTACGGGCACCACCTTCGAAGATGAATTGAATACTCTGGCTGAGAACTGGACCAGGCACGATTTCTTTTATGTGCACATAAAATATACTGATTCCGCAGGGGAGGATGGAGATTTTGACCGCAAGGTCCGAGTGATCGAAGAAGCTGATGCTTTGCTGCCGAAGTTGCTTGATTTGAAACCGGATGTGCTGGTAGTTACCGGTGATCATTCCACCCCCGCAATGTTAAAAGCGCATAGCTGGCATCCTGTGCCGATCTTGTTAAATTCGAATTGCTGCCGCCCGGATGCTGCTACGGAATTTTCGGAAAGGGCCTGCGTTACGGGTGGTCTGGGCAGAATCAGAGCTGCCGATATTATGCCGCTGGCTATGGCCAATGCTTTGAAGCTGGCCAAGTTTGGGGCCTGAGGAGGCGATATGCGTACACCTATAATTGCCGGGAACTGGAAAATGAACACCACTGTTGATGAGGCATTGCGGCTGGTTGAGGATATGAAGAAGCGGCTGGATGCCGTCTCCGGAGTGGAAAAGGTGGTGTGTCCCCCGTTTGTTTCACTGGCATCGGTTGCTGATGCCCTTCGGGGTTCTGCAATTGGACTTGGAGCACAGAACATGTATTTCGAAGAGAAGGGAGCTTATACAGGGGAAATCTCTCCGATAATGCTGGCCGGGGTTTGCCAGTATGTGATCCTGGGCCATTCAGAACGGCGAGGCTATTTTGGCGAGACCGATGAGATGGTGAATAAGAAGATCAAAGCGGCGCTGGCAGCTGATCTCAAGCCGATTGTATGTGTCGGCGAAACGCTCGAAGAGAACGAAGCTGGACGAACCGAGGAAGTGGTTACCCGTCAGGTTAAAGCTGCACTGGAAGGACTTTCTTCTATCGAAAACCTGATTATTGCCTATGAGCCGATCTGGGCCATTGGCACCGGGAAGTCGGCTACCGATGAACAGGCCAACGATACCGTTGGGCTGGTGCGGAAAATTGTGGCGGAGGTTTTCGGTGCAGCGGCTCAGGAATTGCGCATTCAGTATGGGGGAAGCGCCAACGCATCCAATATTGCTGCCCTTATGAGCCAGCCGGAGATTGATGGCGCGCTGGTTGGCGGAGCCAGTCTCAAAGCGGATGAATTCGTTAGCATGGTGGAGCAATCGGCAAAAGTCAAAGGCCAGGGATGAAGCCTCTCGTAGCTATCGTCGGGCCCACAGCGGTCGGTAAAACTGAAGCAGCTATCAGTCTGGCTCAAAAGATCGGTGGTGAAATTATCAATGCCGATAGCAGGCAGGTCTACCGATACATGGATATTGGCACAGCCAAACCGACTCCCCTTGAGCGTTCTCAAGCACCCCATCACCTCTTTGATATCATCGATCCGGATGAGGATTTCTCACTGGCTCTTTATCAGGATATGGCTGGCAGGGCGATAGGCGATATTCACAATCGAGACAGAGTCCCGGTTCTGGTGGGTGGGAGTGGACAGTATGTGTGGGCGATTCTGGAGGGCTGGAGTGTCCCTGAAGTTCCTCCGAACCCCGAAATTCGTGAAGAACTTGAATTCAGGGCCAAGATCGAAGGTGGTGAAGTCCTCTATCGCGAATTACAGGCAATCGACCCGGAATCGGCCGGGCAAATAGATTCCCGCAACCTCCGCCGTGTTATCCGGGCGCTTGAGGTTTGCCGGATAACCGGCAAGCGGTTCTCGGAACTCAGAACCAGAAAACCCCCCGATTTCGATATGCAGATTGTGGGTATCACTATGGAGCGTGAGGAATTGTATCGCCGGATTGACGATCGGGTAGATTCTATGGTGGGGCAGGGATTTGTTGAAGAAGTGCGCAGTCTTCTTGATCGCGGTTATTCACTTGATTTACCGGCGATGTCAAGTCTGGGTTATCGTGAAATAGGTAGATATCTGAGTGGAGAGTTGAACCTGCCGGATGCCTGCGAGCAAATCAAATTTACAACTCACCGGTTCGTTCGTAACCAGTATGCCTGGTTTCGCTTAAGTGATGAACGAATCAGGTGGTTCGATGCTGTGGAGACAATTCCTGAGGAAGTAAAGGCCCTGTTCGACTGAAAACGGGCCGGGGATAATCCCCGGCCCGTCAAGTTTAAGATTTGGTCAGTCGATCTCGAAAGCCATCTGCACGGTGACCCGGATCGCTTCCTCGCCCACGCTGATCGACGTGGCGACTTCGTTCATTGCCCGGCTGTCGAATTCCATTGCTCCCATAGGCATCGGATAGGTGTATCCGGTACTCTCCGTTACATAGGTGACCTTGCCCAGTTTTGCGCCGGAGAGTTGGGCCAGTTGCTCGGCCTTGGCTTTGGCTTTCTCGTAAGCTTTCTCACGAGCTTCTTCCTGATAGTCGGTAGGATCATCAACCGAGAAATTGATCCCGTTGATTCGAACCAGATCGCCACCGGCCGATGCGGCGGAATCGATGGTCTGGCCAATTTTCTCCATATCCCGTACCTTGACGGTGACCGTGTTAGAGACGCGGTATCCGGTCGATATGTACTCTTCGGTGTCGCTGTCCCACTTCCGGATCGGGGAGATGTTGAAATAAGCGGTCTGGATATCCTTGTCATCGATTCCGGCCTCATCCAGTGCAGACATGACCTGTTCCATGGCATTCGCAGTCTCGGCGCGTGCCTCATCCACGGTGTCCGCTTCGGCTTCGATGCCGACGTTCAATGTTGCCAGATCAGGGGTGGCGAAGACCTCACCCTCGGCGCTCACCCAGATGCCGATGTTCTGGGGGTTGGTGTTTACCACGATAGCGTCCTCGGCGATTGTGGTGTCGTTGTTATCGCACCCAATCATGCCGATGGAAAACACGGCGATTGACAGAATTGCCAGTAATGCCCATATCTTTTTCATGATTTCTCTCTCCTCTTTTTGAAATTATTGCTGCGGTAGGGTTCCTTTCACATTATCCTGTCCTCCTGTTCGGTATTTTTCATTTCCCATGATGTTATTATAATCTCTGATCAATCCCTGTACACCTGAAGTTATTACTATCAGAGGCTTCCTAATTATATAGACGCTTAAAGGCAGTCAATTTGCTCGCTGCTTGCTCAACAATTCTCATGTGCCTATAATCCAGTAGGCAGGTTAAAATATGAGCGCGAACAAGAATGATGATGCTTCCATGCCGGGTCACGAGGTGTTACTGAAGCTGGCAAAAACCAGAATGCCTTTCGGTAAATATAAGGGACGCTATCTGGTCAATCTCCCCGAACCCTATCTCATCTGGTTTTCGCGGAAAGGTTTTCCCGAAGGTGAACTGGGCCAGATGCTACAGATGATGTATGAAATCAAGACCAACGGACTGGAATATCTCCTTAAGCCGCTCAGGGATTCCTAATAGTGAGTTTTGGTAGATTCTTCCGGTGTGTTAGAATTGAACCGAACCTGAGATTAGGAGCCTGAACCATGCAAACTGCTAACCGGATTGAGAAACTCCCGCCATACCTCTTTGTGGGAATTACGAAGAAGATAGCCGAAAAACGCGCTCAGGGGGTGGATGTCATCAGCTTTGCCATTGGCGACCCGGACATCCCTACCCCATCTCACATTATCGATGCTCTTTGCGAAGCGGCTCGTGACCCGGTCAACCATCGTTACCCGGAGACTGACGGGCTGCCGGAACTGCGTCAGGCAATCGCTGAATGGTACCGGAAACGTTTCGGACTTACCTTTGATTGCGATAAGGAAATACTGCCGCTGATCGGGTCCAAAGAGGGAATCGGGCATACGTCCTTTTGCTTTATCGATCCCGGTGATATCGCGCTGGTTCCAGATCCTGGCTATCCTGTTTATTCTATGAGCACTATCCTGGCCGGTGGTGAGCCGTACTACCTGCCGTTGACCGAGGAAAACGATTTCCTTATCGATCTGGAAAAGATACCTGCTGATGTTGCCGACAAAGCCAAAATTTTGTGGATCAGTTACCCCAACAATCCCACCGCTGGTGTGGCCGATCTGGATTTCTTTGAGCGAGTAGTTGCTTTTGCCAAAAAGCACGATCTGGCGGTGTGTCATGACGGCCCTTATACAGAGGTAGCGTTTGATGGCTACAAGCCGGTCAGCTTTCTCGAAGCGCCGGGAGCGAAGGATATCGGGGTTGAATTCCATTCCTTCTCCAAAACCTACAACATGACTGGCTGGCGAATCGGGATGGCGATTGGCAACGAACAGATGATTAATGCTCTGATGCGGATGAAATCGAATATTGATTCCGGCATTAATCAGGCGATTCAGCGCATGGCCATCGCTGCTTTTGAGGGGCCTCAGGATTGCATTGCGCAAAATATCGCTATTTATCAGAAGCGGCGTGATAAGGTCGTTGAAACCCTGAACAAGATCGGTCTTAAGGCAAAACCACCGAAAGCGAGTCTCTATGTCTGGGCGAGGATTCCTAAAGGATATACCTCGGCGGATTATGCGGCCAGGCTCATTGATGAAGTTGGCGTGGTGGTCACACCGGGCACTGGTTACGGGAAAGCTGGCGAGGGATTCATTCGGCTTTCGCTGACTACCCCGGATGATCGTCTGGCCGAAGGGCTGGCACGCTTGGAGAAACTGCAAAACTCTTAGGGGTGGAGGGCAACATACCGAAGAACCGCATCATCACCACACAGGCCGGGCCAGAGAAGGCAATCCTGGTCGGTGCGGAACTCAAGCGATCTGATTGCCACTGGGCACTCGAAGATTCGCTGGAGGAAATGGCGCTTCTGGCGAAGACTGCCGGGGCCGAAGTGGTGGGAACACTTACGCAAAAGCTCGATCGAATAAGCCCTTCCCATCTCATCGGCAAAGGCAAACTGGAAGAGTTGCTTGCCCTTAAGGACGAGTCTGCCGCTGATTTAATTCTCTTTGATGACGAACTCTCCCCGGCACAACAGCGAAATCTGGATCAGGCGCTGGGCGTAAAAGTCCTCGACCGTACAGCTCTTATCCTCGATATTTTTGCTGCCAGAGCTCACACTCATGAAGGACGGTTGCAGGTGGAACTGGCCCAGAACGAGTACCTGTTACCCCGGCTGGCCGGACTCTGGCCTCATCTGGAACGTCTCGGTGGTGGCATTGGCACACGCGGCCCCGGCGAAACGCAGCTCGAATCGGATCGACGCCATATCGAACTGCGCATCAAGAATCTCAAGTCCCAGCTTGAAGGCATCCGCAAGCACAGGGCGCAATACCGCCAGCGGCGGGCAGCAACCGGAATCCCGGTTGTGGCGCTGGTCGGTTACACCAATGCGGGGAAGAGCACCCTTATTAACGCGCTCAGCAAGTCAGACGTCTTTGTTGAAGATAAGCTTTTCGCTACTTTGGACCCAACCACACGGCGGCTTACTTTACATAATAATCAGGAAATACTTTTAAGCGATACCGTAGGCTTTATCCAGAAGTTGCCGCCGACGCTCGTTGACGCTTTCAAAGCTACCCTGGAAGAACTCGATGAAGCCGATATTCTGATGCATGTTATTGATATCACCCACAAAAACGCTGCTGAGCAGGCGCAGACTGTTGATGATATTCTTGCAGACCTGGGATTGGTTGACAAACCAAAGATTGTGGCCATCAACAAAATCGATCTACTGGCGGAGAGAATCGATCTCAGTGGGGAAGCTGCCGTCGAATACTACGAGAGGTTAATGGGTGATGAGGTTGGGCCGGTAAAACCTGTTGCCGCAGCCAGAGGCTGGGGGCTCGAGGGGTTGTGTAATTTGATTGCTGATGTATTGGGCGAACGGATGGTGCCGGTCGCCGTCAAGATCCCATATAGTGCTGCCGAACTGGTTAGCCTCTTTCACCGATACGGTTTGATTGAACATGAGGAACATACTGAATCCGGGGCCTTCATTTCGGGGAAAATACCGGAACGCCTGGAACCGGAATTCCGGGAGCATACTTCGTGAATGATAGGCCTGTAGACGATCCGGTGACTGAAGAGAGTTTCCCTGTTCCCTGGACATATCGTGATGTCTGGCTGGGGCTGGCGTTGTTTGTTGGCCTTTCGATCCTCACTACCGCTTTATTCCTGTTTTTTATATGGGGATTCTCTGCGGATTTGAGTATTGAATTAATGCTCATAATCGGGGAATTGATGTTCCTGGTGCCGATCTGGTGGTTTGCCGTGCGCAAGTACGGAACAGGATGGGGTGATTTGGGTTTGCGCAGTTTCAAATGGAAAACACTTGCTGTTGGATTCGGCCTGGTTTTTGCTGTAACTATTGTGACCGGGTTTTATGCTGGAATTATCCAGGAATTGTTTGATTCCCCGATCCAGCCCGATATGGAACCGGTTGCTGAGGAGATGGTGCTTCCCTGGCTGCTCATTGTAATGGCGGTTATTGTGGCTCCGTTTGTGGAGGAGTTGTTCTTCCGTGGATTTGTCTTTGCCGGGTTCTGCCGGCGATACGGCTGGCGAAAAGCTGCTTTGATCAGTTCCGCTTTATTTGCTGTGGGGCATTTGCAGCCCTTCGCCATTTTCCCGCTTTTTTTGCTGGGATTCGTGTTTGCTTACCTGTACAAGCGCAGCAATTCCATCTGGCCCGGTATACTGATGCACTTTCTGGTCAACCTGTGGGGAATGATTGCCGAATTCGTTATTGCCGCAGACTAGAGCTGTTTCTCTATAGATATTTGTTTCGCTATCGTATTTTATTGCTCACCAAATCGGAACAGAATCGGAACAGAATTGTCCCTGTTTAGTTACTGATATCCCTCTAAGCCTATGATACGCTGATACCATCCCGTACATACTGTACTGTCCGATCCAGGGCAGAAAAGGCAGATGAACAGGAAACATGTGGCTGGCGTGTCATGCTGTTGTGGAAGTTCCTATTTCCACGTTCCAAATCACCAGCATGAATGAAAAGTGATTTGGGATTTTTGCTGGCTTGAACGTCATAGCAATCATCAGACGAAAGGGGGTGGTGTAGATAGATTATGGCGCAGGTCATTTGGATGTATTCAAATCGTATCGAAAAAAACAATAAGCGAAAAGGAGGAATAAATGTTCGAGGATCAACTGGAAGGCCAGTATTTGGATATCGCCAATTGTCAGGAAGAAGAACAGGATGCGTTTTTGAAAAAGGCCAATGTAGTGGGTGTAGGTGTGGGCCACAAGGTGACGGAAGGGAAGGAGGAAGAGAATGAGCCCTGCATGGCTGTGTTCGTCTCGCAGAAACTGCCGCTTAGCCTGCTCAAGGATGATGACATTATCCCAAAAGACATCGGAAATCTTAAGACCGATGTGATAGAAACAGGCGAGATTTTTGCAGGAAACAAGCACGTTCCTCTGGCGATGTATGAAAGAGCCATCCCTGCAGCGCGACATGAGAAAAACAGGCAGATAGCATTTCATGAACTGGAGGAGCCTCCCTCGGTGGAAGAATTTGCCATTACGGAAGAAGAGTTTGCCGGAATCCAAATCCTGAAAGCGCGAATGCGTCCGGCTGAAGGTGGGGCCAGCATCGGGCATTATCATATTAGTGCGGGCACCATAGCTACCGCAGTCTATGATACGAGTGCTTTCACTGGCATTCCGCGTCGGTATTACATTCTGAGTAATAATCATGTCTTGGCCAACTCAAACGATGCCAGAATCGGTGACCCTATCTTGCAACCGGGCTGGTATGATGGGGGGCGATACCCCGAGGATCTAATTGCCCGTTTGTCTCAATTTGTTCCCATTCGTTTTGGTGGCCAGTCAAACTATGTAGACGCGGCCATTGCCGAAGCAAGGTTCCAGGATATTGATAGGACTATCTACTGGATCGGGTATGTTAAGGGAGTGGCTCCTCCACGAATAGGCATGATCGTTCAGAAAACAGGTAGAACCACGAACTACACTACCGGTCGAATTACCCATGTGAATGCCACTGTTAATGTCAATTATGGGGGTGGCAAGGTGGCCAGAATGCAGCGGCAGATACTGACCACGAATATGTCGGCAGGTGGTGATTCCGGCAGTCTGCTGTGTGATATGAATGAAAATGCGGTTGGATTGTTGTTTGCGGGGTCATCCTCGGTGACGGTCCATAATGATATCAGGTATGTTCAGGCGCTGCTTGGTATCAAGGTAGCCTGACGCTTAAAAAGGGCCCGGGGAAGGGGCTTGTGCTTTTCCCCGGGTCATGTGATACCATTGGATTGCGATGAATTCGGAAATATTGAGCGCCATAGACGAAGCAAGTGAATGGCTGGACTTAGAGAAGGTGCATACGGTTGCTGAGGGGGAAATTGACGGGGAAGCTTGCATCGTGGTGCAGGTTTCCTGTTCACAATCGGAAATTGAAGATAGAATCCCGAAAGTTTTCAAAGGCTTTCGGGTCGTGGTCGAGGAGCAAATCGATCGTCCACGTGCTCAATAGGTAGATTTGGCACCTTTGTTATCGTTGTCCATTTGTATGCGGGATGATCCTTCAAGTACTGCATGCACCCCATAATCCGGTTCCGCTTTGCGCTGCCTCGCGTTCAAGTTTCAAAAACAATTCATGGTATTTGGTGTTAGGTGGATACGAAACGGCGCGAGCGTATCCCAGCCGAATGAGTTCGGCGTTCACCATGATATCATCAATGTAGACATATCGAAGTAACCGCCCGTACTGATCTTTATTCTCCTTGTCGCTTTCCATCCAGACATGTTTGCCTTCTACCAGTTCCCGGTTTTTTTCGGAAGCTTCTGATCCGAAACACTCATTTGAAGTGTATGGGCCTTCCACTTCGGGTGTATCGATACCGATGTACCTGACGTGTTGACCGCCTTCGATCTCAATTGTGTCGCCATCGATAACATGGACAACAAGAACTTGTTCACGATCTTTGGGGGATACTTGAACTGGAGTGCCTGTTTCTGAATTGCAAGCGCTCGCCAGGATCAGGATGAGGAGCAATACAATCAGGGAAAGTAATCTAGGCTTCATGGAATCCTTTCCCTAATTGTAATTCAACAGAAGCTATTGCACAATCTTCACCGTTCCGTTCTGGATGGAGAAGCTGGTTGTTTCCTGAAATTGCTCGTCAGTCAGTATGGCAGACTTGATTGTCACATCATGATTGCCGATCGGGGCTGAATTGGGGATGGTGCATCGAAGGGTAACTAACGTTCCGGCTGAATCTGATGCCTGTGTCTCCCCCCGGCGCGCCAGAGCGTAATGAACATAACCGGTCGAGTTGTTGATTTCCTCAATCGCCACAATCGGGCTGCTACCCAGCAAATCTCCCGGACTCAGGCTGATAACCTGAATCACGGCCGGATCGAATTTTACTTCTAACTCAGCGCCGCTGATCCCGAAGCCAGCAACCAGTGCCTGAATAGCCAGGTTAATTTCCTGTCCGGTACTTACCTTCTGTGAACCGGGAGCCAGAGAGATACCTGTGATTTCAGGGGTGGTCTCTGTCGTTTCCCGATGCGCAGTTGCCGGATTTGTTTGTTCAGGGGGTGGTGGTGTTTGTACTGTTGATTCGCTTGCCGATGTGGTGACAGTGGCGGTTTCTATCTCCGGGTCGGTAAGCATCAGGAAAACCGCGCAGCCCAGCAGTACGAAAGCTATAATGAGCAAAATTATCTTGGCCGCTCTGGTTTGCAATATCAAGTTAGCTCCTTTGTTTGCCCCAGTTCCCGCCGAGGGTGGCCAAGTCGGCCAGGTCAATTTCGTTATTGGAATTGAGGTCGGCGCCGGCCAGGAAGCTGTCCGCATCGTTGGTGGTACCGTAAACTGAGGCAAGGATTGCCAGGTCGGAAAGCCCCACAACACCATTGCCATCTATGTCTCCGGGCAGGTTGGCAATCACCCTGAGTGAGATTATCGAAGGCTTGACCTCCAGTTCTTCGAAGTTCTCGCCAGTGAGGGTGATGGCATTCGGGATGGCATACAAATCGGCCGGGGCGCCGCCCTTGATTCGCATTCCTATGGTTGCCAGAACACCCGGTTGGGTAGGTGGGACGGTCTCCCCCTTGCGTCCGAGCGCATATCGAAGGGCTGCTCCACCACTTATGCTGGTCTTTTCGTTGATTCCCTCAATCGGGTCAGACCCGAGCAGATCGCCGGGAGCCACCTGTTCGGTGAGTATTTCCATCACTTCCGTACCGGGAGAAAAGATATCAATTTCTGCCCCGCTGATCCCATGCCCGTTCGGGTTAACGTTAATGGTGAGAGTGAACTCGTCACCCGGGCGCGCTTCCACTATGGAAAGTTCCGCACTAATCTCAGGGGGGCTGGTAGTTATGGCGGTCAAAGCTGTCTGCACGTTGCTTCCTCTTACCCAGATGGCAGTCTCTTTGACTGGTTCCTCACCCACTTTGAAACTGATTGTCTGGCCGGTATAGTCTCCGGGGATGTTCAGCCCGAACCGTGAGTCAACGGTGGTAGTCTGGGCCATTTTCTCCGCATCGATCCAGGCGGAAACTACAGTTCCATCCGGCGCGTTTTGTCCGTCCAGCGTGACCGGGCCGTAGAATCCGCATACCAGCGGGCCAAGGCTGACGGTGAGATTCGCTTCGATTTCCCCGTTCCTTTCCCACGATAAAATCTGAGTGGCATAATTGGTACCTACTTTGAAGCAGACCATTTTCCCGATGTAGTTACCCGGCACTACCAGGTGATAAAGGGAATCGATGGTGGTAGTGGAATGGACTTTGGCTTCCTCCACCCAGGCGGAGACCTTTGTCCCGTCAGGGACGTGACGACCGTCAACCGTAACCGCCCCGTAGAACGCACATTCGTACGGCCATGAATTAATGCTTAGATTTACATTTATGACATTTCCTGTCTGCCAGGTAATGGCCTGCTGCGCTTCGTGATCATCGATTTTAAAGCTAACGGTTTTGCCGGGAAAATCGCCGGTGATTATGAGCTGATAATTGGAGCCGCTGGTTTGAGTTTCACCGATCTTTTCGTCATCGACCCAGGCAGATACGATCACGTCATCGGATACGGGGCTTCCCCCCACCGAAACTGTTCCCTGGAAGCCGCCCATAGTGACCTGGTATTTTGGCCGTGGCGGATCTGCCAGCGTGGTACTTGGCAACAATAGCATGATTGTTATCATTGCCATAAAAAGCGATATGAATTTGAGCATGGGCTGCCTCGTTCCGGGTGACACTGAGAAGATACCCGATTTGATATTAGCAAGAGCCCGAAGATGAGGAAACGTGGAAAGCACCAATTTTATGGTGGGGTGAACATTAACAATCCAAAATGAAAGTAGGGGCAGGTTTGAAACCTGTCCCTACAAAAATGCAAAATGACTCGATATCACTCATCAGAGGTCAGCATTGAAGGTTCGGCTGAAGTGCCTGCACCTGTCTTGTTATAGATTTTCCCATTTAACTTGATCGTATCTGGCTGTCCGTCACTTTTGTTGAGAATATGATAGGCAAGAGTCTCTCTGCTTCCATCAGGATACTTGGCTGTGATTGTACCGTTCAAGTCGTTTCCCCTCACAGTCCACTTGCCCCATATAGCACTCCAGCTGGCCATGCCCCAGGCCTTGACTCTTTCTCCGTAAGGAGTATCGGTAAACCCGGTATACTTTCCTTTGAACCGGCGTCCAAACGTCCCATCATTGAGGAGAATGAACCGGTTTCCTTTTTGATTTGCGTATAAACCTGAAAGGTGGCGCTTCAACTCAGGGAAGTCTATTGGAAGATACTCCATTTGCCCGGCGATAATATCGGCGGTGGCGGTTACCTGTTGAAGGAATTCATCAATGTTGAAGAGGTCGAATTTGGTGATGGTCAATATATAAGCACCACCCCCATAAGGGGAAAGGGTCCCTATCAAACGTGCTCTTACTGGTATGCCAGCAATTGCTCCGTTAAGGTTAACCGCGATTGTAGTATCGTTGATCAGTTCGATGTGCCCCTGCCGTTTAAGCTGCATATCTCCATTAGAGGCTTCGGGCTGAATGTATTTATCAAGCTCTCCAATGGAAGCGTGCTCGTGGGGGAATATTATTATCCAGGCAGAAATGGTAGAAGAAGTAAGGCAAATGTCACGTTCTGACACGCCGTATTCCCAGCCCTGCGGAACAGGAAATCTGTACGAATCGCATCCTATCTTAATAGGTCGAGTTGAGGAAACGGATTTTGTCTGAGCAGGGTCACAACTTAAGGCAAGCACGTTTTCATCTGCCACATAGTTTGAAGGTATGGCAAAAGGTGATTCCACCAGGGAGAGGGCCCGGAAGATACGCTGTTTTGAGATATCCTGCTGGTGTTGCCGAATTTTGTCAGTCATGATCGTTGTCCTGTTAAAGCCGAAAAATAAAGAATTGTTATCCTTTCAGATATTATAGCACATTTCTCCTATTTTGTCTTGGGACTAAGGTCCTATTTTTCGTAAATAATGTAAAAATTCGTTAATATAATAAATAGAGAGTGGGGCTGGTCAAATGAGGTATAATATGATCTGGCGAAGAAGTAAATATTAATAATCTGTTTTTATTTTGCATGAAGTATCTTACCCCTATCTTTTCCGGTGAACGCAGCCTGCCGGCACTGAAGAATCTGGAATGGATTTTCATTGGAATCCATTCGATTGGCGTGCCTGTCATTCTGGTAATGGCTTGGCTGCATCGGCCAGATTCATTTACGAGCATGGCTGTTATTGCCGTTTTGCTTTTTGCATACAATGTAATCGCGGGATTTCTGAATTATTCGATCAGGAGCGTGGCAGGGCAGCAAAGATTGAGCATGCTGACACTTATAGTGCTGGGGGTTTTTGCCTGGGTCTTGATTTTCTACCTTTTGGATGATCCGAACACTTCTGCTTACGCCGGTTTTTTCGTAATACTCATTGAAGGCGCCGGACGCTTTGGTTTGATTGGCAGTATGCTGATGGGAGTTGTATTTGTCATTGGTTTCAGCATCGCGATGGTCTTTCGTGAAGCCGAATATGATCTGGAATTTAATTTGCCAGGGTATGTTTTCTGGACGGTCATTATGATGTTTACTGCTTTTACAATGGGACTCATTGCTGAGGAAACTCGCCGGGAACGCCGGAGAAATGTGCTGCTGGTGAAGGAAAGAACCATTGCTACAGAACGTAGTCGGATTGCGCGTGATTTGCATGATACGGTACTCAAAACTCTACATGGACTTGCGCTGGAGGCACACGCACTCAGGAAACGCCTGCCCCCTCACGGAGCAGAGCGGGTTGAGTACATCGAGGGAGTATGTCGACGTTCAAGCCAGGAGATCAGGGACGTCATTTATGAGCTTCGAGGTGAAGAGGAGGAAGAAGGCATCGGAACGCAAATCTCTCGGATGCTGAAAGCCTGGGGAGAGGATACCGGGATGAATATCAAATTCTCCATTTCCGGCAGTGACCTCAGTTTACCACTTATGGTCACACATAATATCAGAGGGGTCCTGTCAGAAGCTCTGTTGAACATACACAAACATGCGTCTGCTTCTCGAGTCAATGTTTCCGTGGAAATAATTCATGGGGAAATGCGTTTGGAGATCGAGGATGATGGCAGGGGCATAGATTGCTGGGATGGCGATTTGTATGCGATAGCGCATGATGGCAAATTTGGAATACTGGGAATGAAGGAACGCGTTGAACAGTTGAATGGGCAGTTTTCTATTGACAGTGGAAAGGGGACCCGTTTGTTGATCTTGATTCCGCTTCTACTGGAAGGGGTGGTAAATGAGTAAAATAAAGGTTCTTGTTGTGGATGATAATCTGGTCATTCGTCAGGGGCTGCGAAGCCTGCTGGATGGAGAGGAAGACATCACGGTTAAAGGGGAAGCCTCGACCGGGTCAGAGGCTATGCACTGGATGAAGAGATTTTCAGCGGATGTGGTCCTGATGGATATACAAATGCCGATAATTGACGGCATTGTGGCTACAGCCGGAATTATGCTTACGAATCCGGATGCTCGGATACTCGTTCTCACTGTTACTGAGGACGCTGATGTGCTGGCGGAAGCTATCCATGCCGGGGCAAAGGGATATATGATATACAACGGCTTTGAGCCGGATGAATTGATTCAGGCAATTCATGCGGTGGCGACGGGTGAAATGCTGCCTGTTTCCCCGGCGGTGAAAAATGCATTAATTGACCTTTCAGAGGATAATCGGGCCAGGCAGGTTGCCGAACAGTCGATTTCGTATTCCCTCACCATTAGGGAATATGAAATTTTGGAACTTATCGCCGATGGAAAAAGTAATGCTGAAATTGCGGAGGTGCTGGATGTGGGAGAGAAAACCGTAAAAATCACATTACCAAACTATATGCCAAACTTAAGATCAGCAGTCGCTACGAAGCAATTCGGCTCCAGTTCAGGCAGAACTCGTGACGATCATTTCAAAATTCCCCGGATGTAATCATCGGAGGCCAGATCAAGTTTGGGAACGGCCATGGTTGATACCCTGGCCAGTTCACCAAAGAATTCATTTTCGATCGCTTTTTTGGATGCTTCATCCCTGCCTTCAACCCGGCAAATAATGTTGGGCTGGGTGTTAGATTTACGAACCAGAGCTTGCCCCAGCCACTTACCATTAGCATCGAACCATTTGATGAGGCCGCCATCGGTGGTGTCAATAGTGTATCCTTTTTGTTTGAAGAGATTAACCATCACATCGACGACCTCTTCTTTTTCTTTCAGGATATTGGTATTCAGGCGGATGTTTAGTTCAGGAGTGGCCGGATAGCGCGGCACCGCTTCATCGATATCAATAAAGGTTTTGCCTTCCTTCAGTCCTTTGGCGACCACGGTCAGTATTTTAATGGCTGCCAGCAGGGCGTCATCGAAGATCCAGTTCTCCTCGTGCCCGGACATCTGATGGCCGGAAAGCTCAGCGGCGAGTGCTATCGGCTCCCTGTTTTGCGAAAGGTCGATCTTTCTGCCGAAAAGCGTTACCTCGGATTTGCCAGCCTGAATAGCTTGACATAAATCCTTGGTCCCGTCTTTGATAAAGGCGAATCCTGTGGGACTTAGAATGTATTCTCCACCATTGGAAGTAACGTAGTCATCCGTGATGCGGGAAAATTTTACTTCACCCATGAATCGGGGTTTTCCGGGGAGTCCCTGACGAAAATGTTCATCGAGCACGGATTTGGCCTGAATTGCCAGTGTGCGGTCTCCTTCGACCACTCGTCCGTCACTTCGAACGTAAATCACTCTGTCCGCATCCTCGTCATTGCCGATTCCGACCACTTCTTTCGGGCAACCATCTGCTTCTTTGATCACAGCTTCTTCTAGCTGCTTTCGGTACTTTGCCTTTATGGGATCGGGAATATGGGCAGGAAAAGAACCGTCCGGTTCCGCATTAAGGGCCACCACCTCGGCGCCCAGATCGGAATAAACCGATAGGGTGCGCCATCCCGAACCGTTGCCAATATCAATGACTACTTTGATTCCATCGAAAGGATGCTTGACGCCTGTTGCCGGTTGATCGAGATCAGCTTTGAGTTCAAGCGCTTGCAGAATCTGACTCCACTTTGAAGGGTCGTAACCTTCAGGAAATTCGAGCTTCGATGTAACATCGAGGAGAGCTTTCAGTCCACGGTCTTTCCACCGTTGCAGAAGGTCGATCCATATTTCGCGGCCCAGCCGGCAGTTGGCTTTGGCCAGTTCGTTATGATACGTCGATACCTCACCTTCATTGATGGCCCGGTATTCACCTTCACCATAGAGGAAATCTCCCTCAAGTATCGTTTGTTTGATTTCCAGCATTTGCTCTGCGTTGATGCTGGTGATAAAACCATCATCGGTTTTGATTACCTGTTTGAGTCCGTTGTATTCGGCCTCGTTATGGCTGGCGGTCAGATTGATGCCGCCGTCCGCGCTGAGGTAAGGAATAGAAAAATACAGTTCGGGTGTTGAGGTTACCCCGACGTTGTCAACATTGACTCCGCTTGAAAGAATGCCGTTTATCACCTGTTGGCGAATCCTTTCGGTAGAAAGCCGCACGCCTCCTCCAGTGGCAACTCGTAATTTGCCGCAATCAGCGCCATTTATCCTTCGCAGAAAAGTGCCGTATCCTTTGCCGAGGTAGTAGCAAACCCGGTTGGAAAGGTACTGATCGGCGACGGCGCGCACATCATAGGTCTGGAAGATAACCGGATCGATCTGCTGCGGCGTCAGCACAAATGATTTTAGAATAACTGAGTTTTCGATCGCATGGAATTTGTACTCTCCCATCGATGCCGGAATCAGCAGTGATTCCCCACGTGAAAGTATTTCCTTCGATTCTGTTGATGTCAGTTCGACGCCGCCTTCGAGACAGGTTAGTACCTGAAATCCGCCGCTGGTATTTGCTGCGAATTCATCGTTTGTTTTGAGGGTGATGCGGTCGACAGTAAAATAGAAGCTATCGATCAACCGTTCCTGCTTATCATCGCCCTTTCTGGGAATCAGCTCGTAATCTGCTCTGGCTGTCTTCTGAAAATTGAACGATTGCATGGCCTGTGAAATGTGAAGCTCTCGTTTGGGTTCCCGGTTCCAGTCCCAAACCCGATAGGTTATGCCGGACGATTGCTGAATTTCAGCCAAGAATATTCCCTTTCCTATGGCGTGCGCCGAACCGGCAGGAATGAAGAATACGTCTCCGGCTTTCACCTCAATTGCGTTTAAGTACTTTTCGGCAATGTTTACGTTGGGGTCGATGAGGTCATTTTCGAATGCCGTTTTCTCGATTTTCTCTTTGAATCCAAGGTAGAGAACTGCTCCGGGTTCGGCATCCAGTATCAGCCATGATTCAGTTTTGCCGGAATCGCTCTCCCCTAGCTCGATCGCCTTTTCGTTGGTGGGGTGAACCTGAACCGATAGATTATCGCGAGCATCGAGAAACTTTACCAGTATCGGCAGTTGTCCGTTGAATTCACGAAAGATTTCAGAACCAAGTGTGTCTTCGGGCATCCCTTCGATCAATTCGTAAAGCAGTATTTTGGTCTCGTCTTTCAGGGGGACAAGTGAAGGATGCTTTGCGTGAATTGAACATTCCCATGATTCACCGATGCTTTTGCCGGATGATGGCAGCCCTTTCAGCTTTTCGATATTAGCTCCGCCCCAGACGACTTCTACAAGATTGTCGGCTGCTGGTTTGATAAAGCTGAGCTTTGAGCTATCATGGTGGGTCATCCGTCAAACTCCTTTTGAGATTTAGAGCTGGGCAGCTACCAGTTTGGCCAGTTCTTCAAATGAGACCGGATTGCCGGGAAGAACCATTTCCCAAGCATCTTTCCCATCGTTACCCAGTTCGGTCATCATTCGTATGCGTCCGTGCGTGGAAAGGAATATATCGGCTACGACACTGCCTGTGCCCAGGTTTGTATTGATAAGATGGGTGCAATTGTACATCAGAGCCTGATCAGCCTGTACTTCCGCAAGAACGCTGTTCACCAGTACGGAGTTGGAGATATCAATAGTGTCGGCCCTGCTGCCCATCAGAACACAGTGGCTGATTTTACCGGTGGCGTGAGTATCGATAAGGATTGAGTTTTCGATCTTGCACTCGCCAGTTTCCGAGTCTTTGATCCAGTGAGCTTCGAGGTCATAGAACTGGCGCAAGCACTTTCCTTCGAACGAATCTTCCAGCGCTTTGAGGAAATTCTGGTGATAGAGCTGTACTTGGCCGTAGTCCCACCAGAGCGTATCTGTCCCGATGTCCTTATCGACAAACAATTTGAGTTCCGGCGACTGCTCAAGGAACCGTTCTTTGAACTGGTTCATCCGGTCCCAGTAGATCGGATCGCCCCCTCGAAAAGCGAAATCTGCCGCTTCGGAGGTCAGCGGCATCCAGAGGTGGGGGTCGGTATCCAGCTTGCCCTGTCTGGCCGAAAGCTCGGGAGCAAATTCTTCCAGTAACGCCGAGAGCATCGCACCGGAAACGGTGAAGCACCCCAGGCTTTTGCCGAGGACGATTTTCCCCGAAGCGTCCGGTCTGGCGGTTCCCTTCTCGATGAGTTCCTGTAGTTCGTACCATGTTTGTTTTTCACGTTGCAGTGCCTCGCCGCTATCGGTGGGAATGATAAGCCCATAGCTTTGCCAGTATTTTGCCCAACTCTCTTCGTCCGGTGGTATCTCCGAGCGGATATCCAGAATCTCGGCATGATGCATTTCAGTGAAATCAACTGGTTTGGAAGGGATGAAAACTTGGTCGCCCCAGAAGACACAGAGCCTGCCCGGGCGAGAAGCGGCGAAGATACCGGTCTGAAAAATCACCGCTTCGAGGATAGTCATAGGCGTTTTCATTCCGGTGATATCGATCATTCGGGGTAGTTTGATGGCCGATTTGTTATTTGATTCAGCGGCAGGAATTGGCGCCATTCTGGTTCCCTTGCCAGCTGTGTGGTACATGGCAATGGCCCCGCCTTTTTCCAGAACACTGTTCAGGTCGAAAGTTGCCTGTGCTTTTTTCCAGGCATAGAGGGTGCCCAGTAGTTGTCCGGCTCCACCGGCCCAGTCTTCCTCCACGGAGATTATCTGAGTTTCCTGCGCGATCACCGAGCCGCTGGTTGCTTTGAGCCGCTGCTGCCAGAATTCAGCCTGGTCCCTGCTTGAGGAAACGATAATGACTACGTCGAAGCCATGATTGGTCTCGACTGCCGTATACATATTCTGGATGTTCTGCTGATGCATATCTTGCCTCGGGGATGTGCGCTTATTTTAGCGCACAAAGCCACTAGAGGCAATTGTGTGATACGCAAACCTGCCGGAAGAAGATAAAAGGATTCTTCTAACCTTCTTCACGGTTCAGTTCGTCCAGCACAGAAAGCAGTTTCTCATTTGCGGGAATGTCCATCATGGAGTTCCCAAAGTGCTGGTATCGAATGTTACCTGATTTATCGATGATCACAATTGCCGGCATTCGCCCCAGCTTAAGGATTTTAACCTGCTGCCCGTACAATTTCGCAACCGTGTGCTGAGGGTCCGGGATGCCGGTGAAAGGCATACGTTCCTTTTGCCAGAAGGCACGGAACTTTTCGGGTTTTTCAGGCCCGACAGCTATTAGATCTGCGTTTCGATTGGTGAATTCCTGGTAATCCTGGCGCAACTGCACCATGTGCCGACGGCAGTACGGTCACACAAACATCCGGTTGAAAACCAGAACAAGGTGCTTGCCTTTGTAATCGGAGAGACTTACAGCTTTCCCTTCACTATCGGTGGTAGTGAATTCGGGGGCGGGTGCAGAATCCATATCCTCCTCCTCAAGGTAGCGAATTGCTAACAATTGTAGCATAGTTGGATAAAAAAAGGGAGGGGCGTTTGTCCCCTCCCTTTGATTTGAAACAGGGTGTGCAGCCTAAAGGTTGATATTTGAGTACTTCCTCCAGGGGCGGGCTGACTCTTTGTTCTCCAGAACATCCAGCGACATGTTGATATATTTGCGCGTTTCGGAAGGCATGATGATGCCGTCCACAAACCCGCGCTCGGCAGCACAATAAGGGTTCTCATAAAGATCGCTGTACTCTTGCATACGTTTTTTAGCGGTTTCTGCCGGGTTATCCGAGTTCTTGATCTCTTTAGCAAAAATCACACTGGAAGCGGTAGCGGCCCCGACGATAGATATCTGCGATTGCGGCCAGGCCCAGACGAAGTCGGCACCGATGGCTTTATCAAGCAGCCCGTAGTGCGCACCGGCATAGGATTTGCGCAGCATGATTGAAATCAGCGGCACGGTAGCATCTGCCCAGGCGTAAAGTGTCTTGGCTCCGTGACGCAGGATCCCGCGCCAGTCGGCATCGGAGCCGATGATGAAGCAGGGGCAATCCTGCAAAGTGACAACCGGGATGTTGAACAGATCGCAAGTTCTCACAAAGCGGGCAAGTTTGTCGGATGCGTCGATATCCAGCATGCCGGCCTTTTGCATCGGCTGATTGGCCACTATTCCTGTGGTGCGGCCGTTGAAACGGGCAAAACCGGTGATGAGGTTGGTGGCATGAAGGCCCAGGGTCTCGAAGAAATCTCCATCGTCAACGATTCTGGAAATGATCTCCATCATGTCGAAAGGCCTGAACTGCTCCACCGGCACAATCTCATTCAATTCCGGGATTTCGCGGCTGGGATCATCTTTCGTTTCTATTCGCGGAGGGGGATCGGTGAGTTTGTTATTGTTCGAAGGCAAAAAGGCCAGCAGTTTTTTGCATTTGTCCATGCAATCTTTGTCGTCCTCTGCCAACACGTGTGTCTGGCCGGATTTAACCGCATGGGCCCGCCAGCCGGAAAGTTGATCTAAGGTGATCTCTTCCCCGATCTGGGTCTTAACGAATGCCGGCCCGGCGATTCCCATAAATCCGGTATCCTTGATTTGGATTAGGAAGTCCTGCATGATGGGATGATAGGCCTGACCGCCGAGACAGGGCCCCATCAGCATGGCGATTTGAGGGATGATTCCCGAGGCCCGGATTTGCGCGTTGAACAACCAGCCATAAGATTCCAGGGTATCCATTCCCTCCTGCAGCCGGGCACCGCCGGAATCGTTCATGCCCACAAAAGGCCAGCCTTTCTCCTTGGCAAATTCTATAGCCCGGGCGAACTTGCGGCCGTGCCCTTCACCGAAGGTGCCGGCCATCGTGGTGTAATCCTCAGCGGCGACTACAATGTAACGTCCATTCACTTTACCAAAGCCGGTGATTACGCCCTCAGCCGGAATCTCTTTGGAATCCAGCCCGAAGGCGGTGGTGCGATGCTTGACGAACATTCCTATTTCGGCGAAGGTGCCGGGGTCGAAGAAGTATTCAATCCGCTCGCGGGCGGTCATTTTGCCGTCTTTGTGCTGCTTCTCGACCCCCTTTTCCCCACCCATTGCGAGGATTTTCCCCTTCTTTTCGTTGTATTCCGCGTATACTTCAGCGTGTGTTGTGTGTGCCATTTGATTTCTCCTTATTTTTTGTTGTCTGAATTAACAATTTTCAAAAAACGGCGTTTGCCAACTTTGATGATACTGCCTTCTTTCAGCAAGGTCATGGACTCGGATATCTTTTCCCCATCGATCTCAACAGCGTTCTGGCTTACTAGGCGTTTGGCTTCCCCTTTGCTCTTCACAAGATTTGCAGAGGCCAGTATCTCAGTGATATCCATCGGATTTGAGATTTTCAGTTTAAATTCTGGGATTTCATCGGGTAGATCGCGCTTTTGAAAAACTGTCCCAAAGTGGTTCTCCGCTGCTTGTGCTGCTTCAGAGCTGTGGAATTCCGCCACGATCTCCCGGCCCAGATGTTTCTTCATCTCCATCGGGTTGATTGAATTTGAAGCCATTTGCTGTCTGAATTCTGCCAACTCTTTATCGGGAACATCGGTTATAAGTTTAAAATAA
>CAZJQZ010000005.1:0-37212 GCA_964548045.1 uncultured Dehalococcoidia bacterium
CCTTCTTCCAGATGCATGCCCCTTACGAAATCGAAGGCGGCTGGGAAGCCAAAGGTCCTGAACTTCGGGAAGCCATCATGAAGAAATGGGCCAAATATGCTCCTAATATGAGCGGTGACAATATCATTGCCATGAGCCAGGAAACTCCTCCAGAGATCGAAGTTCGTTTTCCCAACATGCGCTTTGGCGCGATCAAGCATGGCGATTACAAACCGATCCAGCTTGGTTGTTTCCGGCCCAATCAGGATTGCTCCTCAACGGCCACCCCGATGGAAGGGCTCTACACTTGTGGAGCTTCCAATTATCCGGGCGGACTGGTGCTCGGCGGTCCCGGTTACCTCGGTGCCAACAAGGTCTGCGAAGACCTAGGCGCCAACAAGTGGTGGAAGCCCACACCGGAGATGGATAAATACATAAAGACATACCTTGAGGGTGGCCCGCTGGGAATCGGCGGACTGCCCACTGAGTAGGCTTGCATGGATGCATATTTTGTTATAAAATCTAGTCCCACTCCAGCAACGAAAGATGCATCAATCATCAAAAGTTAAAGGGGGTAAAAGACAATGACCACAACATCGGAACCAAGAAGGCCTTCCACGGAGGAGAGATTCAAGAAAGCCGTACCCTTTGAGTGGGGATATGGCTCCACACAACGTACCAGCAAGCTTCGAGGCATGCTGAAATGGAAAGGGGCAGTTACTGAGCATGAGATGGCAAACGCGGCCATGGGCCTCCCGAGTTACCGGTTTCGCAAGGACATCAAAATCGATATGTCCCGGGCACGAATCGTCACTGAGGCCTTTAAGGAAACCGAGGGCCAGCCAATCGTGTTGCAGTATGCTCGCATGGTGGAAAAACTGTGTGATGAGATGCCCATATTTATCAAGGACGGAGAACTGATTGTGGGTGACTGCAACGGCGGAGCCGATAAGATAAGATGGTACCCTGAGATAAACGTCGACTGGGTACCGGAGGCATTCACTACGGGCGGTTTTTCCGATCTTGTCACCGATGAAGAGAGACGGGAGATAATCGAAGATATCTGTCCCTTCTGGGAAAACAGAAGCATAGAGGCAATTATCAAGGCTTCGCTGCCGGAGGAAATGGCGCCTGTCATCAACGCTTATGGGGTGTATGTGGTGAATCTCTGGGAGCAGGGTTTGATAATCCCTGCTTATGACTGGGCGAGTATTCTCCGCGATGGATTGAATGGAAAGATTGCGGTGGCCGAGGCGGGGCTGAAAGAACTAGATTCTAAAATTGAGGAATTAGATCCGGCTGAATATCTTGAAAAACGGAACAACTGGCTGGCGATGATCCGTTGTGGCAAAGCGATCATCCGATATGGACAGAGACTCTCCGATTTGGCTCGACAGCAGGCATCGCAAGAGAAAGATGAAAATCGAAAGAAGGAACTCGAGGAAATGGCTGACATACTTGAGCATGTCCCTGCCAATCCCCCCAGAACGTTCCAGGAATGCCTGCAGTTCTACTGGATCATAGAAGTCGTCGCCGACTACTTCGCAAGGTGGGGGTATGGTTGTGGAGCGAGAATTGATCAGGTCTGGTGGCCGTACTACGAGGCGGATATCGAATCCGGGCGGATCACTAGGGATGAAGCGGTCGAGCTTGTCGAGTGTCTTTTCATGAAGATCCAGGAGATTGGCGCGCCGCTTGAGTGGCCACTGAAATTCGCCGGTGTATCTGGCGCCAATACGATGTACACGGCCAATATCTGTGGCCCTACAAATGACGGACAGGATGCCAGCAACGAGCTTAGCTTTATCATCATGGAGGCGCTGGGGAACCTTCACCTGTCCCAGCCACCGATAGCCATTCAATACCACGAAAATATCTCGCCGGAGGTTGTTTCGGCGGCAATTGATCTATGCCGAACCGGGCTGGGGCATCCCTCCTTTTTCAACAGAGATTTGCTGGAGGAGTGGGCAAGGTTGAGAGGATGGACCGGCGAGGATGTCAAAAAGGTCCAGGTATCCGCGTGTGCCGCTAACCACATAATGGGTAAAGCAGTCCAGAGCTCCGGCTTGGCACCCGGTACCTCCATGAACTGCATCGAGATGTTCAACGAAGTTCTGCGCCTCAATGATCAGGAGGCCCGGTGCGGTCCGGTGGTCTTCGAGGCCGGGAAAAAATCCACTGATATGGAATCGGCAGATGAGCTCATGGAGGGCTACTTAAAGCGGATGAAGTACTATGCCAGGATCGGCTCGGTATCGTGGAATATCGGCCAGCAGGTGTTGATGGACCGCAAACCCGACCCCTGCAATTCCCTGATTATGGATGAAACGCTTGAGCGGGGAATCGACCTGGTGAAGTTTCACAAGGAAGGCGACACCTGGCCGGAGGCCACTCCTTTCGGGGGGATCAATGTGGCCAACTCGCTGGCCGCGATTCAGCATCTCGTATTCAATGAGAAGAAATACACAATGGAGGAATTGATACAGGCGCTGGATGCCAACTGGTCCGGGTACGAGGTGATGCGGCAGGACTTCATCAACGCGCCCAAGTACGGTAATGAGGACGATTTTGCTGATGACTGGGCAGTGCGGTTCCTGGTTGGTATGAACGATACGATGAACACGCTCAAGGATGCCTGGGGTTTCACGTGGACAATGGATGGCAGCACCGCCGCTGGTTATACCATGATGGGTTTGGCGGCCGGCGCCAGCCCGGATGGAAGATTGGCGTGCACATCGGTGGCCGACGGCTCTCTTTCGCCGATGGGAGGAACTGATAACGAGGGCCCGACCACTGTGCTGAACTCCGTAGGTAAGATCCCTTACCAGCATAGCGAGTTATTTAACCAGAGATTTATGCCTCAGTTCCTGGAAGGTGATAACAAGAAACTCTTTGCTGACTATCTGAAAGTATGGTACAAAAGGGGTATTCCTCATGTACAGTTCAATGTAGTTGACAGCGAGAAGCTTCGTGAGGCGCAAGTCAAACCGGAAGAACATTCCGACCTCATTGTCAGGGTGGCGGGCTATAGTGCCCATTTCATCGATCTGCCGGATTATACTCAGGACAGCATCATTGAAAGGACAGAACAGGCTTTCGCCTAGTTCGCGCCTGAAGCATGGTTGCGCACAAGATAGCGTGGGGTATCCGCCCCACGCTATCTTCATAAGGTCTCTTTATGAAGACTCGAGGGGGGCACCGGTTTTATCCACCTGCGCAAATACGCAGGAAAATCAGAGGTACAAATGATGTCAGACAGTGAAGATGAACAAACAGGATTAATATTCAATATTCAGAAGTTCTCGATTCAAGATGGTCCTGGTATCAGGACTACCCTTTTTATGAAAGGCTGCCCTTTAAACTGCCCGTGGTGCAGTAATCCTGAAGGGATAAGCGACGAACCTGAGATTATGGTAGGCGAGCGCAAATGTATCGGCTGTAAGAAGTGTGCCGAAACCTGTAGTACTGACGCCATTTATTTCGAAAACGATATTCGCATCATTAACTGGGAGCTGTGCACCAATTGCCTGGAGTGTGGCAAGGTATGCCCTTCCCATGCTATTCAGATAATGGGCGAGTATAAGACAGTGGATGAAGCATTCAAGATTGCCGCGCAGGATAGAGATTTCTACGATACTTCTGGCGGTGGAGTCACAGCTTCTGGCGGGGAGGCATTGCTTCAATGGGAATTCGTACGCGACTTCTTCAAAAAATGTAAAGATGCCGGTTTTCACACCGCCCTTGATACGACGGCCTACTGCCCGTGGGAGAACATGGAACAGGTTCTTGAATATACTGATCTGATTCTCTTTGATGTCAAGCATATGGATCCTGCCAGGCACGAGGAAAAAACCGGAGTATCTAATGAACTGATTCTTGAAAATCTTGATAAAGCTTCAAAAACGGCCAAAATCTGGCTGAGAATTCCACTAATCCCCGGTTTCAATGATTCGGAATCAAATATGCGTCAGACAGCTGAGCTTGCTTCCAGAATTAGAGCAGAAAAGATATCTTTATTGCCATATCATGAGTGGGGAAAAGATAAATACTCCAGCTTGGGAAAACAATATGGTTATGATGGTGCGGATGGCATCCTTGAACCGGATAGTGACGTGGTGAAAAAGTGCAGGGAGATCCTGGAATCTTATGGGCTGGAAGTGGAACTCGGGAAATAGCTTGATGATTGGAACACATCAGAACACTAGCGCTTTGTATTTGGAATCTTCGCCTTCAAATATCCTTTCTCTGAATTTCTTACTTGTAGCAGGTCTCGCTTGTGAGTGTATTTCCTAAAGGTGTAATATTATCAGATCAAATCGAAAAAGGAGGCAAGGGATTCTCGTCTTTCATCATTGTTTACTTCCAAGAAAGAGGGCGAGGGTCATAATCCCTTCTCTCGCTCAATTGGCCCGGTTGCTTTTTGATGAAGCTGCAATCCAGCCTGACTGCATGGCCATTACTACAGCTTGCGTTCGGTCGCTGGCATTGAGTTTGCGCAGGATGGATGTCATGTGGTTTTTGATAGTTTGCTCACTGATGCCAAGGGCGTGGGCAATCTGTTTGTTGCCGAATCCCCGGGCTGCATAGCCGAGAATTTCGGTTTCCCGATCGGTAATTGGGGCATGAGAGGAATCTGTGGAAATCCCTTTGGCTGAAATGTCCCGGAAGCTTCTCAGGACTCGTTCCAAAACACGGGGGCTGGCGATAAGATCATCGACGATGGGCAGAGCACCATCGGCCATCCGCCTGATGGAGTTGACCAACTCATTATCGTCAATATATCTGCTGAAATAGGCGACGGCCCCGCACGTGGTCGCCTGAACGAGTTCGTCCTCGCTGAGATAAGGAGTGAGCATGGCAGTAGCAATGCCATCAGCTTGCTGCGCTATCTGGCGGGCCAGTTGTATCCCATCGTACAGGGGTGGGTTTATGTCAATCAGGACGACCCTGGGAGACAGGGATTGAATCAAAGCAAAGGCATAGGAATCGATATTTGATTCCCCCACCACTTCGATATCTTCATATTTTGCCAGTGCTGCACTGACACCCTGTCTGAAGAAGGTGGTCCGGTCAGCCAGAAAAACGCTGATTCTATCGGAACGGCCTTCCCCGTCAAAGTACTGCATTCGGTATTCCTTTTTAAAAAACGGCTACATCATCATGGTAACCCCTCAACTCATGGTGCGACTAGCGTGTAGAACCTGAATTTGAAGGGTGGTTCTCCCTGATTTTATCGATGGGGCTAGCACCAATCGGGCTGCGGTTCCTAACGTGGCTGGTTTTTCCAGGGCAGGCTTTTACCCGCTTTTTACCAGGCTTTACCTGATCTTGACCTGTGTTTTTACCAGACTTGCCTATAATGATGGCAAAGGCTCATAATCAGTGGTTTCAGGGAGGATCAGCAATGGACAGCTCGCAATTTGTGGAATATCATATCGTCGATTGTATGCGGGTGGCGATTGTAGAAGCAAATGGCGAAAAGGAACGAGCTGCCCGATTGCGTGCTCAAGCCAGATTACGCCTCGTGTGCATGGCAGATGATGAAGTGTGGGAACTGGCAAAGAAAACCTGTTTTCCTCCCAAAAGAACCGCCGAGGATGCCTACCAGGATATAAAGCAGACAATAGAAGAGTACAAAACAACCGCCGGCGCCTGGCTCAACCGGGCATTTGTAGAGAATTCAACCAATTCTAATCAATAAATTCAAAATCTTCCTCCTTATTTATATCAGGCTGCATTGTACGGGAAAAGCCCCCGTTGATTTGACCCCACCTCCCTGAAACCCTACAATGTAGCCACATGCATACCAAAGGCAGCTACATACTCCTCATCCATCTGGATAATGATGCTTCCATTACTATAGGGAAGATGGGGAAGTTTGATTTTCCTGGCGGATATTATTTGTATGCCGGTAGTGCTCTCGGGGGGCTCCGGGGGCGGATAAAACACCATCTTAGAAAGGAAAAGAAACTCCACTGGCATATCGATTATTTGCTGGTGCAGGCGAGAATTGTTGAAGTGTGGGTGGTTTTGGCTGAGGAACGATTAGAATGCCTCCTGGCTCAAGCGGCTCGAAATCTGCCGGGGGCCACAATTCCGGTGGCTGGCTTTGGTTCATCCGATTGTCGATGCCCAACGCACCTTATCCATCTACCCGAAAGACCGCAACTGGAAACTTTTCAAACTGCTGTCGGTAGAGGTATCACTTTAGAGCCGCTATCAAATCTCGATGCTCACTGAAATCGCTGCAGGCAATTACCTGCTTGTTCCGCACCGTGGCCGGCTTACCTTCCCAATCAGTGATCTCCCCGCCGGCTTCCCTCAACAGCAGTATCGCCGCGGCGATATCCCAAGAGTAGAGGCTTCGGTGGAAATAGAGATCCAACCGGCCACAGGCCACGTAGGTGATTCCCAGAGCTGCCGACCCCATAAGTCGAAAGGTGGTCCGGGCTGACCATAAATCATTAGCCATGGAAATCATCTCTTTTGATGCGGTATCGTCATATCCCAGATCAAACCCGATCAAAGTCATCGCGAGACCGCGTTCGCGTGCCACGCTAATTGGGATGTCGTTGAGGAAAGCCCCCGCGCTTTTTCGAGCCCGGAACATTTCATCTTTTAGCGGATCGTAGATCACTCCCAGCAAAACCTCTCCGTTGAGGGTCAGGGCAATGGATACGCAGAAATGCCCGATTCCAAAGGCGTAATTTGTGGTGCCATCCAGTGGATCGATGATCCAGCAGTACTCGCTTACCGTTTCACTTTCCCCGGATTCCTCACAAAGGACGCTGTGTTCTGGGTACTCATCGTGGAGGATTTTGAGGATGCTCTTTTCGGAGAGAAGGTCAGTCTCGGTGACGAGGTTGCGGTTCCCTTTGCTCTCTATGCGTTTTTCATGAGAGTAGTAATCTTTGAGGATAGTGCCCGCCTCTCTGGCCGCACGAATGGCTATTGTTTGAGCGTCCTGGCCGCTTCGGGATAGAGGCAGGTCATTCATAGCAAACACATTTTTTCTTTGACTTCCCGAATGGTCTCACGGGCTATGACACTGGCTCGGCTGGCTCCGTCAGCGACAATCTCTTCCACGTATCCCGATCTGGCTTCAAACTCGACCCTTCTTTCACGGAAGGGTTCCATAGCAGCATTAATCGCTCCAGCCAGCACTTTCTTGCAGTCAACACAGCCGATCTCCGCTGCGCGGCACCCCTGACCGATTTCCTCCAGCTTCTCCGGATCGTAGAATCCGTGCAGGCTGTAGATGTTGCAAATCTCCGGCCGACCGGGGTCGTTGCGTCTTTGCCGTTGCGGGTCGGTAAAGGCAGCCATTATTCGCTTCTGAGTCTCTTCCGGTGTGGCGGCAAGTTCAAGGTGATTATCCAGGCTTTTGCTCATCTTGTTTTCGCCGTCCAGTCCTATGACCATAGGGACAGTAGTCAGCTTGGCCTGTGGTTCCGGGAATATGGGGGCAACCAGGTTATTGAACCGCCGCACAATCTCGCGGGCCAGCTCGAGATGGGATAACTGATCCTCCCCGACGGGAACGGAATCTGCCTTATACAGGATAATATCGGCGGTCTGCAAAACCGGGTAGCCAACCAGTCCGTAGTTGACATTCTGGGGCTGATGGCGGGCCTTTTCCTTGAAAGTAGGAACCCTCAGCAGCCAGCCCAGCGGGGTTATCATGCTCAGGAGCGTATGAAGCTCCATCACTTCCGGGACGTGGGATTGCACAAAAAGGATGCTCTTTTCGGGATCGAGTCCGGCGGCCAGCCAGTCGAGCATCATCTCGCGGATGTTGTATTGCATGTTGTGGAAATCATCGAGGGTGGTCAGAGCGTGGATATCGACAACGCAATAGATGCATTCGTAATCATCTTGGAGCTTTACATAATTCTGAATGGCTCCCAGGTAGTTGCCAATGTGCTGCCTTCCGGTGGGCCTGGCGCCCGAAAATACGCGGCCTTTCATCCATTACATCCTTCGGAACCCCTGATCAACTCTTTTGATTCCCTAACCCCCCAAAGTCACCTTTCATTATTCAGGTTCCCTTGCTCTTTTTTCTAAGGAAGTCTAACATAGAAACAGCTTCACAGACAAGGAGGAAAGGTGCTGGCCAGCTTTATGGGGAAAATACCCCGCGTTCCTGATTCATGTTTTATCAGTGATGCGGCTTATATAATGGGGAATGTGGAATTTGGGGAAGGTTGCAGCGTCTGGCCCGGAGCTGTCATAAGAGGGGATACACCCGGTGGTGAACATGGCAGCCTGATGACCATCGGGGCAGACAGTCATTTTGAAGATAACACCACCGTCCATTTCACCAAGAGTATCGGTGATCGGGTGGTTCTGGGGCATGGGGCCGTGGTGGAAGCGTATTCCGTAGGGAATAATGTTTTGATTGGCGATAATGCCACGGTGCTGGCTTACAGTACGATTGGAAATAATTGCATTATCGCGGCCGGATCGATGGTCAAAGAGGGGATGGTCATCCCGGACAACTCCTTTGTCACCGGGTCTCCGGCTAAAATAAAGGCAGAGATCACGGAAAAACAACTTCAGATGCTGGATGAATTGCTCTCTTTCATGCCCCCCCTGATTGCTGAGCACAAGAGAAATTTAGTCAGTAGTCTTGGGAATAGGTAATTATCCGCTACGAGAATCTTTGCTATTAAACCGCGGAGAGAAATTTAGAGGATAATTAGTCAATCTATTGCCCCCAACTGAGGGTTCTGCAATAGGAACAGGAAGCCACTTTTCTACTTTTCAGCCTGTTCCAGTTCTTCCTCTTTATCTTTACTGAGATCTAATTTGTAGAAATCGCTACCCTCTCCCGGCAGAAGCATGAAGAACTCGGACGTATGATCGAGTAATAATTCGGCATTTGCTACTTCAAACTCCAGAACATGTCCTCCTGCTGTGCGATCACTAGTAATAAAATGCAGGTGATAACCCGGCATGTTAATTCCGGTTACATAGGGCGGAGAGCGAAAACCTACGAGCGTGCCTTCAATATCGGTGAATTCAAAGATAGGTTGATTTGCGGTCACTTCCACCAGTGGCGGGTATGGTTTTGTCTGTTTGGGAACGCTGCGTGTTTTCATATAAGAAAAAGTGCCATTAATCTTAATGGCGAAAAAGATGTTTTCAGTGGGAATCAGGTTGTCGATGGTAGCCTGAACATTCTGATAATTTACTCCTGTTTCTAATGCGGTTCTCTGATCAGCCTCAAAATACGTCAGAACTGCAAATGGAGTAGTGGTATCAGGATTAACCTCGGTGGCAATCCCATCGGCTCTTACCTGGAAGAAATCCCCCTCCAAAGCAACCATCTCTCCATCCAAACCTTCAAATGTTCCAATCCCAAAATCTCCGTATTTTTCCAGGTCATTGTAGGAAATCATACCATCGTAATCGCCATTGAGAACGGCGTCAATGGTCGATACCTGAGTCAGCGTTTCCTCATAGTCCGCATCTTCGCTTTCTGAAAGACATCCAGCAGTGACTATCAGAAGAGCTGCAATCGAGATAATCATGGCTGTTCTGGTTTTGTTGATCATCATATTTCCTTATATTTTTATTAACGTTGGTCACATCCGCTCAGGAGCATTCATCCCCATCAGATGCAGGGTTTTGGCCATGACGATCCGGGTAGCCTCCACCAGCTTGAGGCGGGCCGAGGTCAGGTTTTCGTCTTCGGTGATCACTCGACACTTTTCGTAGAAGTTGTGGAAGGCGGTAGCCAGCTCCTGAGCATAATACGGCAAATGCTGAGGTTCCAGACTGATGGCTACTATCTCCAGAATTTCCGGGAAGGCCAGTAGCTTTTTAATCAACTCTATCTCGGCTTCTTCGGTGAGGAGCGAAACATCCCCGTTGGTGTAGTCAATCCCTTTTTCTCTGGCCAGTCGTGTAATTCCGGCAATGCGGGCGTGACCGTACTGGACATAATATACCGGGTTGTCCATAGATTGCTTCTTGGCCAGCTCCAGATCGAAATCCATCTGGCTGTTTGCCGAACGGGAAAGGAAGAAAAAGCGGCAGACGTCAGTTCCCACCTCATCCATCACTTCACGCAAAGTGATCATGTCCCCGGTTCTTTTAGAGACTTTGACCACTTCATCGCCTCTCCGCAGACTGACCATTTGGGATAAGATTACTTGGAGTTTTTCCCGGGGAATATTCAACGCTTCGATGGCCGCTTTCATCCGGGAGACGTGCCCTTGGTGGTCCGCACCCCATATATCGATCACCCGGTCGAATTTGCGTTTGATGAACTTGTTGTAGTGATAAGCAATATCAGCGGCGAAATAGGTGGGCAGTCCGTCGGATCGGATGAGCACGTTATCTTTATCCACGCCCAATTCGGTGGAAACCAGCCAGAGCGCCCCATCCTTTTCTTCAACGTGGTTGCCTTGTTTGAACATGGCCAGCACCCGGTTCAACTCTCCGGAATCGTGAATTTCCTTCTGTTCGCTGAACCAGATATCGAATTCCACGCCCAATTCCTTGAGATCGTTATCTATGAGATTGAGCAATCGTTCCATGCCTATTTGCCCCAGCTCTTTGAGGGCCTCTTCTTCGGGCAGATTCAGGAAGGCGTCTCCTTTTTCATCCGCAATATCACGGGCCAGTTCAATCATATATTCGCCGTGGTATCCGTCGGGTGGCATCTCGGCGGGTTGTCCCAGCGCTTCCCTATAGCGAGCGTAGATCGAGGCATAGAAATTCTGCATCTGGGTTCCGGCGTCATTGACATAATATTCCTTCTCAATTTCATATCCGGTGGCGTCCAAAACACTGGCCAGTGTGCTGCCCAGCACCGCACCGCGTCCGTGCCCCACGTGCAAAGGCCCGGTGGGATTAACGCTGACGAATTCCAGTTGCAGTCGAGTTCCCTTGCCCAGGGTAGAATCGCCATAGCGGTCGGCTTCGTTCAAAATTTCATCGACGTGTTGGCCCAGCCATTCATTGCTTAACGAGAAATTGATGAACCCTGGTTTCATTACGGAAACGCTGACACCATCGATTGGAGGGAGATTTTCTTTTATGGCTTCCGCGATTTTGAGGGGATTCATTTTGGCGGTGCGGGCCAGTTTCATGGCCACGGTGGCCGCATAATCGCCATGCTCCGGGTTCTGCGGGTGTTCGAGAAATATTTCAGGCAGAGCTACTTGGGGAATCAGCCCTTGCTCTTGTGCCTGAATTGCGGCTTTCTCTAAAATGTTTGTGATGCTGTCTCTAATCATAGGAAAACGATACCATTATACAGTATACGGTCGATCAGTTGAACGAGGCAAGCAAACGAGAAATGGAATACTATTCCGCCTGTTCGATGTTTCCCCCGAGTGCCTCCCTGGCTCCTTCCACCATATTTTCGGGAACCATCACCCGGCAGGGAAAAGAGGAGACTCCCATAAAGGAGATTGCATCCCCGGGTTCGATCATGGCGGTTATTCCTTCCTGCCGCAGGATATCGCACCATATCTCGGCGGTGATTTGATCCGGGGCGATCCCCATTACTTCCCACTTCATAGCTGAATCCTCGGTTTTTGTAGAGCTCCCCGCCGGGGCATCTCTACTGTGCCGTGGCGGTTTTCAGGGATTGTCCCTCCGCGCCAGCTTATTAATTCTCGATCTAATCATTCTAAAGCATTGCTTTCAAAAGTGGAAGCAATCTCTGGGTTTTTACCCTGTCACATCAAGTTGTGATAGAATGAAATTTAGCCATGATCTCCGAAAGACTACTCACTCGATTTATTCGCCCCGAACTTAAACGATCGCTCCGGGTTTCTCCGGCAAATGTGGAAATGCTACCCGGACCGAAACCTGACCGCGAATACCTGCTTTATCTGCACGTACCGTTCTGTGAGAGCCTCTGTCCGTACTGTTCGTTCCACAGGGTTACGTTCCGGGAGGAACTGGCCCGCAAGTATTTCAAATCGCTCCGGGAAGAAATGCGGATGGCCAGTGACCTCGGCTATACTTTTTCTTCGATGTACATCGGCGGCGGCACCCCGACAGTGCTGATTGACGAACTCAGCGAGACTATTGATCTGGCCCGTGAGTCGTTCGGAGTTGCTGAAGTATCCTGCGAGACCAATCCCAATCATCTTACCCCTCAGATCGTGGGAGAACTGGAAGGACGGGTGCAGCGGCTTTCGGTGGGGATTCAGAGCTTCGATGATGGCCTGCTTCGACAAATGCAACGTTATGACAAATACGGTTCCGGTGATCAGATTCTGGAACGTCTGGAGAGCATCGCCGGACTTTTCCCCACACTGAATGCGGATATGATCTTCAACTTCCCCAGCCAGACGAAGGCGATTCTGCAAGATGATGTTCAGAAAATCATTGGCTCCGCTGTGAATCAGGCTACCTATTATGCGCTGATGACCTCACCTTCTGTGGCGCGTTCCATGAAAAAATCGGTGGGTGAGGTGGACTACACTCGCGAGGCCGAGTATTATGAAATTCTTGCGCAGGGATTGAGCGATACTTTCAGGCCGGTATCCGCGTGGTGCTTCTCCCGCCAGGGCGGCGAGATGATCGACGAATATATCGTTGATTACGAGGAGTATGTTGGACTTGGGTCCGGTTCCTTCAGCAACCTCGGTGGCGCACTTTATGTCAATACTTTTTCGCTTCGGGAATATGATGAACATATCTCTTCCGGTCGGATGTCGGTTTCCCAGATGCGGCCTTTTAACCTGCGCGAGCAGATGCGCTATCGGTTCATGATGGAACTCTTCGGACTAAGACTGGACAAGCAGAATTTCAGTCTGAGCTTTGGGCGATCAATTGAGCGGGGTTTGTGGCTGGAAATGGCTTTCATGAAACTGGCCGGAGCGTTTGAGCGGAATGACGAAAAGTTTCTTGTGCTCACGCCGAAGGGGCGTTATCTGCTGGTTGTAATGATGCGTGAATTCTTTGCCAATCTAAACGATGTGAGGGATCATGCTCGCAACGCAATCGGAACGGAGGAACTAGCTGATCTTTCAGGGTATCAAACCTGATAGTAAAAAGGTATTGCGTTATCGGAAAATACTGTGCTAACATAGGTTCAACACTTAACTGAGGCGAAGCTACGGGAAAGCCTGGTTCGAGTTTAATATATAAGGAAGGAAATGGTCACAGAAAAGGAGAAATCCCTTGAAGTAGCAATCGGCCAGATTGAAAAACAATTTGGCAAGGGAACAATTATGCGGCTTGGGGAAGCCGGGGCAAAATTGTCCGTGGAAGCTATACCCACAGGTTCGATATCCCTGGATTTGGCTCTGGGAGTGGGAGGAATCCCGCGGGGGAGGGTGATCGAGATCTTCGGTAACGAGGGGGCAGGCAAATCCACGCTGGCCCAGCATATCATGGCAGAAGCTCAAAAAGGGGGAGGGAAGGCAGCGTACATTGATGCGGAACATGCACTGGACCCGCAATATGCCGCGGCGTGTGGAGTTAACATTAATGACCTTATTCTCTCGCAGCCGGATACCGCTGAGCAGGCTCTGGAGATCGTGGAAAAACTGGTCAGGAGTGATGCTCTTGACGTGGTGGTAATTGATAGCGTAGCGGCACTGGTTCCCCGGGCTGAGATCGAAGGGGAGATGGGCGATACCCATGTTGGTCTTCAGGCAAGGCTCATGTCTCAGGCGTTGCGGAAGCTGACCGCTGCTATCAGTCGGTCACGGACAGCGGTGATTTTCATCAATCAGCTCAGGGAAAAAGTAGGCGTTATGTTCGGCAATCCTGAGGTTACTCCCGGCGGCAGGGCCCTTAAATTCTACAGCTCGGTTCGGATCGATCTCAGGCGCAGGGATACCCTCAAGCAGGGTGACGAGATTGTCGGGGCCCGGGTCAAGGCCAAGGTAGTCAAGAACAAGGTGGCTCCTCCGTTTAACGTCACCGAATTCGATATAATGTTCAACAGTGGTATCAGCAAGGCGGGTGACCTCCTCGATCTGGGTGTAGCGAAGGACATTATCAAAAAGAGCGGAGCCTTCTATTCCTTCGGAGAGACGCGTCTTGGGCAGGGACGTGAGAATGCCAAGGAATTCCTGAGTGAAAACCAGGAACTGGCTCAACAGATTGAGCAGCAGATCAGAGGGAATTCTTCCAAGAAAACCAAGACCACTCCTTCCTCAAAAAAGAAAACCGAATCAGAAGCCGAACCCCAGGAAGATACCCCCGCTTAAACGGGAACTGCGGAATCGTTTGATTTCGCTGGTATCTGAACCTCTTTCCCGTAGCATAAGGCCCGGTGAGTAGGGAACGGGATTGTTGTATCCCGCAGGAATCATGAATGGGCGATGCTATGATTGTCACTGACATCAAACCTCAAAAGAGAGGGAAGAACCGCCTCAATCTATTTCTGGATGGCGAATTCGCTGTGGGCTTGAGCCCGGGCGTGTTTGAAAAATCCGGGATTCATATTGGGCAGGACCTTTCCATCTCTGAAGTGGAGACGCTTAAAAATGCCGAACAAATTCAGCAGGCTATGGAACATGCGCGGCGATATCTGGCATCCAGGCCGAGAAGTGAGATGGAAGTGAAAATCAGGCTGCGGAGGTATGGGTATGAGGAGGATGTCATAGTCCGGACTATTGATCGCCTGCGCGAATCCGGTCTGGTTGACGATACCGCGTTCGCTGCCTTCTGGAAGCAGAATCGAATGGACTTCAATCCCCGGAGTACTCATATGGTGGCGCAGGAACTCAAACAGAAAGGAATCAGTTCCGAGGTAATTGATGCAACCGTTGAAGAAATCGGGGATGAGGAAGGAGCCTATCGGGCGGGATACAAAAAGGCATATTCCCTGTCGGCGGCAAGTTATTATGAATTTCGCCAGAAGCTGGGCGCTTTTCTGCGTCGGCGGGGTTTTGATTATGAAGTGATTGGGGCCACGGTGGACCGGCTGTGGCAAGAAAAACTTAGTGAGGGTGAAAATGGATAGTATGATCTGGCTTGGTATTGTGGTTGCCGGGATAATAATCGGCGGTGTGATGGGATTTTTCCTTAGAAGCACGATGTTATCCAAGGGAATGCGGATGGCTGAAGAAGCCGCCAAAGATCGAGTGAGAGAGGCTGAAAGCAGGCATAAGGAATTGCTTATCGAAGCCAAAGAGGAAGCTGTCAAGCTCAAATCGGAGGCTGAGGCAGAGAATCGTCTGCACCGAAGTGAGTTGATAAAACAGGAGAAAAAGCTCAATCAAAAGGCTGACAGTCTTGATCGTAAGATCGAAGCCTTTGAAAAACGGGAACAAACGTTGACCCAAAAGGAAAAGGAGGCCGAGTCTACCCTGGCCCGCCTTGATAAAGTCAAGGAAGAGCATCGACGTGAGGCGGAACGTGTAGCCGGCATGTCAAGCGCTGAGGCTAAAGAATACCTTCTCCAGATGGTGGAAAGTGAATCGCGAGACTATCTGGCACAGCGCATGCGGCAGGTGGAGGCACAATTTAAAGAAGAGTCCGATGAGAAGGGGAGAATAATTATCGCTGAGGCTCTGCAACGGTGCGCCAGCGAGGTGGCAGCGGAGGCTACGGTCTCTGTCGTCACTCTTCCCAGTGATGAAATGAAGGGAAGGTTGATCGGGCGGGAGGGCCGGAATATCCGGGCGCTGGAAGCAGCCACTGGCGTCGACCTGATAGTCGATGATACCCCTGAGGCAGTAACCCTTTCCTGTTACGAACCGGTCCGCCGGGAAATAGCCAGAGTGGCCCTGGAAAAGCTTATCAAGGATGGTCGTATCCACCCCGGTCGCATTGAAGAGGTAGTTGAAAAAGCCCGTAAAGAAGTTGAGACGGAGATTCAGACAGAAGGGGAGCGGGTCATGGTTAAAGCGGGGGTTCTAGGGTTGCCTTCAGATGTCATCAAGACCATGGGTCGGCTCAAATACCGCTTTAGTTACGGACAGAATATGATTAATCACAGCCTTGAAGTGGCTCAGATGGCGGCAACTCTGGCCAGTGAAATCGGAGCTGATGTGGAAATCTCCAGAAGCGCTGGACTCCTACATGATATTGGCAAAGCGGTTGATCGTGATGTTGAGGGACCGCATGCTTTGATCGGAGCAGATATTCTCAAACGGCATGGCATTGCCCCTCAGATTGTATCTGCGGTGGCCCAGCATCACGGAGAAGCGGATGCTATGGATACATACGGGTTCATTGTCTCGGCCGCCGATGCTATCAGTGGCGCCCGTCCTGGGTCCAGGCAGGAATCGGCGGAGCACTATCTGAAGCGTATCGAGGCGCTGGAAAACATAGCCAGCAGCTTCCCGGTAGTGGAGAAAGCGTTTGCCATTCAGGCGGGACGGGAGGTTCGCATACTGGTCAAACCGGAGGAGATTGATGATCTGGAATCAATCAGGCTGTCACGTGACATAGCGAAGAAGATAGAGGAAGAAATGACATATCCCGGCCAGATAAAGGTCACGGTAATCAGAGAGACCCGGTCGATAGAATTTGCCAAATAATGGGGTTGATCAGAGCTTCCCTGAATCTTAAATAATAGAGAGGGGCGATCTTGAAGATATTATTAATTGGTGACATAATCGGCAGGCCGGGACGGCAGGCAGTTGCTGCGCTGCTTCCCGATTTGCGCCATCAATATGAAATCGATCTGGTGGTAGCCAACGGCGAAAACACTGCCGGAGGTATTGGGCTTACTCCTCCTATAGCTTTGGAGCTCTACAATCTGGGGGTTGATTTCATCACTTCCGGCAATCATATCTGGAAGCACAGAGAAATCATCCCCTATCTGGATAACGGCGAATTCCCCATCCTGCGGCCCCTGAATTATCCACCGAAAGTTCCCGGCAGAGGATACCTGATTAAAGATGATGTCATGGTGGTAAATCTGGAAGGGCGCGTTTTTATGGGCGACCTTGATTGTCCTTTCCGGGCAATGGATCAGCTTCTTGACGAAATCGAACCGAAGCCAAAAGTTATACTGGTTGACTTCCACGCCGAAGCTACTTCGGAGAAAGGAGCGATGGGGATGTACCTGGATGGCCGCGTCAGCGCGGTAGTGGGGACTCACACTCATGTTGGCACCGTCGATGCCAGGGTTCTGCCCGGAGGCACTGCGTTTGTGACTGATATTGGAATGGTGGGGCCCCGGGATTCGGTCATCGGTGATGAAGCGGAAAACATAATTGAGAGGTTCCTCACCCAAACGCCTCAGAAATTCACGGTGGGAAGGGACCCGGTGAGGTTCAATTCTGTTCTTGTCGAAACGGATGATACGGGCAGGGCAGTTGATATCAAACGAATAGATACGGAGTTTTCGGGCAGATGAAAATCGATCTTCACATTCATACCACAGCTTCGGATGGCCAGTTGACCCCTTCGGAAGTTGTCCGCAGGGCAGCCGAATTAAGGATGGAAACCATCGCCATTACCGATCATGATTCGATCGAGGGGATTGAGGAGGCGCTGGCTGAAGCCCGCAAGTTTCCTGAATTGACAGTCATCACGGGAATTGAAATGGGGGCCGATGTGCCTGATAGCGAAATGCACATTCTGGGTTATTTTGTTAACCCGAACTCTGAAACATTCTGCCAGAAACTGGATGGGCTCCGTAATTCCAGGATCACCAGAACTCAGAAAATGGTCTCCAAACTGGCTGATATGGAAATTCATCTCGATTGGGAACATGTGGTGCGTATTGCCAACGGAGCTTCTATCGGCAGGCCACACATAGCGCAGGCTATACTGGAACGGGGTTATGTGACTGTTTTGCAGGAGGCTTTTGATAAGTACATCGGTGATGACAGCCCGGCTCATGTGAAGAGGGAAAAACTGGGCCCGGTTGAAACGATAGAAATAATAACAGGGGCGGGCGGATTACCGGTCCTGGCACATCCGGCAAAGACAGAGAATTTGGACTCCGTACTTCAGCATCTGAAGTCAGCAGGGCTCGTCGGGATGGAAGTCTATTATAAGGATTACGATTCGGAAACCAAGCAGCGACTTGCCGAAGCGGCCAATAAGCATGGCCTGATCCCTTGCGGAGGGAGTGATTATCATGGATTTAAGGATGAGGGGAATGAAATCGGCCGATGTGATGTGCCCCGTGAAACTGTAGATCAGCTACTAGAGCTCCAGAGACAGGTTGGCAGCATTCCCCGGAATAGAGGATAATTTTGAATGTATTGTGCCCGGCATCCCAAGGTGGAAACGAACCTGCGGTGCGGCAAGTGCGGTCAGCCAATTTGCCCGAAATGTGCCGTGCAAACCCCGGTGGGCGCTCGCTGTCCCGATTGCGCCCGGCTTACCCGCCTGCCTATTTTTCAGGTCTCGATCGCAGGGTATCTGAAAGCGGCAGGAGTTGGATTGGGGTCAGCCGCAATTCTGGGAGTAGTGTGGGGACTGGCAGTTCCTTATCTGGCGGGATTCGGGTATTTGCTGGCGTTGTTTGCCGGTTATGCAATTGGTGAATTGATAAGCCGGGTGGTTAATCGAAAACGAGGGATCGGTTTGCAAATAATCTCAGGGGGGAGCACCGCGATCTGTTATTTGATTGCTCTTTCCTGTGGACTTTATATCAGTTTATTTAGTCTCGTAGCACTGGCGGCCGGGATTTTCCTGACGGTCAGTCGATTCCGATAGGACTTACAAATGAAAGACGGGAAAGTTGGAGCGGTGATCGTGGCTGCTGGCAAGAGCGAGCGAATGGGTGGGGTGGATAAGCTCATGGCGAATGTTGGCGGTCGCCCTTTGCTTGGCAGGGTAGTCGATCTTTTTCAGGAATGTGAACTTGTTGATGAAATTGTGGTGGTGCTGGGAGAGGGAACCCTGGAACAAGGCCGGGCACTGGCATCTGAATTCGGCTGGTCGAAAGTATCCCAAATATGCCTCGGTGGTTCCCGGAGGCAGGATTCCGTCAAAGAAGGGCTCAAAAGGCTGGTTGATTGCCAGTGGGCGGTGATCCACGATGGCGCTCGGCCGTTGCTTGACATGGCCCTGATTGAAAAGGGTTTGATTGAAGCAAAGGAAGTCGGCGCGGCAGTTACCGCTGTGCCGGTTAAGGATACGATCAAGCTGGTTTCATCGGATGGATTTGTTCAGGATACTCCCCGAAGGGAGAATTTATGGCTCGTCCAGACGCCTCAAATATTTCGTTTTGATTTGATCTGGCAGGCTCACGAGGAAATATCCGAAGACGTTAGTGATGATGCTACAATGGTGGAAAAGCTGGGGCACAAGGTGAAGCTTTACATGGGTTCATACGAGAATATCAAAATAACCACGCCGGATGATTTGGCACTGGCGGAGATTATATTGGGGAATAAATGAACGTGCGGGTCGGGATCGGATATGATGTTCACCGGCTGACAGAAGGGCGGAAGCTGATTCTGTGTGGTATTCAGATACCTTTTGAAAAGGGCTTGCTTGGCTGGAGCGATGGAGATGCAGCAATCCATGCCATCATCGATGCTCTGCTCGGGGCAGCGGCTCTGGGCGATATCGGCGCTCATTTCCCTTCCGATGATTTTGAGTATAAAGATGTCTCCAGCTTGATTTTGCTTCAGCGTACCAAAGAGGTGCTCGCAAAGAACGGATGGCAGATCGGCAATATCGATGTTACAATCGTAGCACAGGAACCGAAACTGTCCTCCTTTGTTGAAAAGATGCGCAAACAGGTTGCCGAAACTTTGTCCGTGAGTGAAGACCAAATTGGGATAAAAGCAAAAACCACCGATGGGCTGGGCTTCATCGGCGAAGGAGAAGGAATAGCAGCTTATGCAGTGGCTCTGGTGTCATGTCACGTTTAAATGCCATTCTGAGCGAAGCGAAAAATCTCACAAACTGCATGGAGATTGTTCGGTCATTCACCTCGGTCGAATTCCCTCCGAATGACATTGCATCACCTCAGGGTTGACGTTACACTAGGGAGGAGATTAAATGAAAATCTATAATACGCTTTCAGGCCAGAAAGAAGACTTCGTTCCCGGCGGGGAGGAAGTCAAAATGTACGTTTGCGGAGTCACGCCCTATGACTCCTGTCATATCGGGCATGCTATGAGCTACATTATTTTTGATATGGTCAGGCGCTATCTCGCGTTCAGCGGCTACAAAGTCAAGTACGTGCAGAACTTCACCGATATTGATGATAAGATTATCGCCCGAGCCAACGAGCGAGGTATCTCTACCCGGGATATGGCAGATGAATTCATCAAAGAGTATTTCGAGGATATGGATGCCCTGAACATCATGAGGGCCGATGTTTATCCCTACGCTACCGAGATGGTGCCGGATATTATTCATGTAGTACAGACGCTGATCGAAAAAGGGTTCGCCTACGAATTGGATGGCGATGTCTATTTTCGGGTTCAAAAAGCCGATAACTACGGCAAATTGAGCGGCCGGAATCCGGATGATCTGCGGGCCGGGTCACGTATAGAAGTGTGCGAGGCCAAGGAATACGCGCTCGATTTTGCAATTTGGAAGGCGGCCAAACCGGGCGAGCCAAGATGGGAAAGCCCCTGGGGGATGGGCAGGCCGGGATGGCACATCGAGTGCAGTGTGATGTCGCAGAAATACCTGGGAAATACGCTTGATATCCACGGTGGCGGGCAGGACCTGGTATTCCCGCATCATGAGAATGAAATCGCCCAGTCGGAGGCTTATACCGGTACCATTCCATTTGTTAAATACTGGATGCACAACGGGCTTTTGCAGATGGATCAGGAGAAAATGAGCAAGTCTTTGGGCAATCTCGTCACGGTGAAAGAACTTCGGCAACAGGTCAGTGCGGATGCTTTGAGACTGTTTGTGCTCAGTTCTCACTATCGGAGTCCGCTAACCTTCTCTGATGAAGGGCTGGCAGCCATGGAACGTGGCGCCGACCGGCTTATCCGCGCTGTGCAACTGGAAGAAAATGAAGGAAATGGAACGCCTCTTGATGCTGAACCTTATCGACAAAGATTTACCGCTGCTATGGATGATGATTTCAACAGCGCGCAGGCAGTAGCAACGCTTTTTGATCTGGCAAGAGAGATCAATAAAGCCGGGGAAGAAGGGGCTCAAATTGTGGGAGCCCAGAATACGTTGCGGGAACTGGCAGGAGTGCTGGGCCTGAAGCTGGAGGCAATCCAGAAGGAATTTGCTGCCGGGCCGTTTGTTGATCTGCTGGTTGATATTCGCACTCAACTGCGCACTGCTAAACAGTTTCAACTGTCCGATGTGATTCGCGACCGGTTGACTGAACTGGGCATCGCTCTGGAAGATTCTCCGCAGGGAACGAAATGGAGACAGGAAAGGTAGTCCAGGCAATGTGGCAGGTAATCGGGCAGGATAGAATCGTAAATTTGCTGGAGCGCAGTATTGCGGAAGGGCGGCTTTCGCATGCTTACCTTTTTGTGGGGGCAAGGCATATCGGCAAAATGACTCTGGCTCTCACTCTTGCCCGGGCGCTGAATTGCGCTTCCGAAGAAAAGCCCTGTGGGGAGTGTAGTTCCTGTCGGCGCATTATTTCCGGGAATCATCCTGATGTGGGAATTATTCAGTTAGCCGAAACTGCTGAGGATCAATCATCGCGTAAAACGATCAGTGTAGACCAGATCCGGGATTTGCAATACAGTATTAATCTGAAACCGTATGAAAACGGTTATCGGATGATTATCGTTGATGGGGCGGAAAACATGAGTGCTGGAGCAGCAAATGCGCTGCTTAAATCGCTTGAAGAACCACCACCAAGCACAGTTTTTATTTTGCTGGCGGTCGAAGAAAACCTGCTTTTGCCAACAATTCACTCCCGCTGCCAGAGGCTCGAACTCGAGCCAATGCCGGTTCAAACTCTGCAACAGGTGCTGGTTGAACAATGGGGAGCGCCTCATGAGCAGGCAGACCTGCTGGCCCGATTCAGTCACGGCTGCATCGGGTGGGCAATTTCGGCGCTGAGCGAAGAGAGTATTCTGGAGGAACGTTCCGGGAACCTGGAAAATCTTATTTCGCTGACTCGCTCAGATATCAGCGAACGTTTTCGATTTGCGGCTGAACTGGCTGCGGAGTTTGCCAAGAGCAGGATGGTGGTCAGGGAGCGGCTGGAGCTGTGGCTGACCTGGTGGCGGGATTTGCTGCTCTTGAAAAACGATTGCGCCGAATTCATTGTTAACGCTGATCGAAAGGACATGCTTCAGCAACAGGCGGCGCAGTGCGGATTGAGCGCGATTGGGAAAGCGATCAGGTCCATTCAGGAAACGATGCAACAGCTCGATCAAAATGCCAATGCGCGTCTGGCGCTTGAGGTATTGATGTTGAATATTCCAATTTTTGAAAAAGAGGCGAGTTATGCCTGAAGTAGTCAGTATTATTTTCAAAGAGGCTGGCCCTAGTTACTACTTCGATCCGGCGGATGTTGAGTGTGAGGTGGGGGACTGGGTCATCGTGGAAACTTCCCGTGGGCCTTCGATGGGAAAGGTGGTTGCTCCTCCCATGCCGGTTCCCGATAGAGACATCGATGGATTTTTGAAATCGGTGCAGCGAAAAGCGGGGGAAGATGACATTACCAAGAGCGAAGAATTTAAAGCGCAGGAAGCGGAGGCACTGGTCAAATGTGCCGAACTTGTTACCAAACACGAGCTTCCCATGAAACTCGTGGCAGCAGAATACAATTTCGATGGCAGTCACCTGACGATTCTCTTTAGCGCAGAAGGGAAGGTTGATTTCCGAGCGCTTCTTAAGGAAATTGGGACCACCTTTAAAACCCGGGTAGAATTGCGGCAGATAGGCGCTCGTGATGTGGCCAAGCTCCTCGGAGGGATAGGCAAATGTGGCCGTGTGCTGTGCTGCACTTCGTTCCTTAATAAGTTTACTCCCATTTCCGTGAAAATGGCTCGTGACCAGTCATTGCCACTAAATCCGGCCAGCATATCCGGTGAATGCGGCAAATTGCTGTGTTGCCTGAAATACGAGCATGACCAGTATGCGGAAATGAAAGCAAATCACCCATCTATCGGCAACAGAGTAAAGACTCCGCAGGGTGAAGGTAAGATACGAGGGGTTAATCATTTCAGAGAAACGGTGGCAGTGCAACTTGAAAGTGAATCGACAATGGAGTTCAGAATCTCCGAAGTTTCCCCGTTAGGGAAAGAGAAAGGCAGGTGAGATGCCAGAAACTAACCTGGGTTTCCACTGTCATGGGCTTAAACAAATTGAGGAAGGCATTCTGAGTAATGGCTTGAGCCGTGGTGAGTTTTTCAATTTCCCCGCGGAGGAAATTGAAAAACTCAAAAAAGAGCTCATCGATCGCGACCTGGCCCGAAGCGTACATGCTCCATTGCTTAAGCCGGACTGGTATCCCGATCCACCCACCTGGTCATTCCTCTGCGATGTGGACCCGGACAGCCGGAACCGCACTTTCAAAATGATAGCGCAGACCCTTGCCCAGGCGGAAGATATCGGGGCCGAATACGTCATCGTTCATTTCCCCGTTCCCGGCACTGATTGCGCCGGGGAAAGCGAGTCTAAACTGGAAAGCATAGCCTGGAATAGCTGCGATCAGCTTGCGGAACTTAGCACAAAGCGGGGCATGACCATTCATATCGAGGGATTGGGGAACAGTCCTTATTTAAACAACGGATTTCTGGTTCAGATTCTGGGGCAATATCCATTGCGGTACTGTTTCGATACCGGGCACATGAACCTGGCATCACAGATGAACGAGTTTGATCTGTATGAATTCGCTGTAGAGATCGCTCCCTTTGTGGGTTCAATGCACCTGTGGAACAATCGGGGCAGAGATGATTATCTAAACTTTCGGCATATCCCGGTTCATCCTTCTCAGGACCCGGAGGAAGGATGGGCGGACATCAAACGCCTTCTGGAAATACTGAACCCGTCGTATCCGGTGATTTTTGAAAGTCCGCTGTCCTACCCCGAGGCGCTGGGGCAACATGATTATCAAGATGGAGTGGAATGGGTAAAAGAGATTCTGCAAACATTATCCTGACCGGTTTTTCTTACACCGGAAAGACACAGGTGAGCCAGATTGTGGCCCGACGGCTCGGCTGGGAGCTGGTTGATACCGATGATGAGATTGTCAGGCTGGCAGGCAAGCCCATCCCTGATATCTTTGCGCAGGATGGCGAAGAACATTTCCGCAAGCTGGAACATCAGGCTTTGAGCAATGTTTGTCAAAAGAGCGGGATGGTCATCTCCACCGGTGGCGGAATCATCATGGCGGATGAGAACCGTCGGATTATGCAAGAATCCGGCGTGGTTATTTGCCTGGAAGCTGAACCGGTAACGATTTACAATCGGTTGATGATCGATTCACAGAAATCGGGCGAAAAGGTGGTTCGTCCCCTGCTGGCAGCCGATGATCCCCTCGAACGCATTACTTCTCTTAAGGAATCTCGCCAGAGCAATTATGCCAAATCAGACTGGACGGTACATACCGATAGCCTCACGATGGAAGAGGTCGCCGGCGAAGTGGTTCGCGGCTGGAGCTTTATCAATCGTGAGTCTCACGAGTGGAGAGCAGATCAGCAAACTGCCTGCGTGGTGACCACCGCTACTGAAAGCTATCCCGTATTTGCTGGCGGGGGACTGCTGGAATCCCTCGGTGAAAGGATGAAAAGGGCCGGACTTGCCGGAGACGCCTACATCGTCAGTGACGATCATGTTTTTCCTCTGTATGGCGAGCGCGTTAAATCATCGCTTGAGGATGCTGGTTTTACGGTTGATTCCCTGGTTGTGCCTCACGGGGAGATGAGTAAATCCATGGCAGTTGCCATGCGTATATACGATTTTCTGGTTCTGCATCATGCCGAACGTTCCCACATCATCCTAGCTCTGGGAGGGGGAATGGTGGGAGACCTGGCCGGATTTGTGGCCGCCACTTTTTTACGGGGGATGCCTTTCGTCCAAGTTCCCACCAGCCTGGTTGGAATGGTTGATTCATCAATTGGCGGTAAGGTGGCAATCAATCATCCGGAAGGAAAGAATCTCATTGGGTCGTTTTATCAGCCCCGATTGGTTCTTTCGGATGTGCAAACTTTGACCACTCTGCCGGAACGGGAGCTTACTTCCGGCTGGGCAGAAGTCATAAAGCACGGGCTTATCAGGGATGTCGATTACCTCCAGTTCCTGGAGCAGAATGCAGAGAAGCTTATCCGGCTGGATAAAGAGGTCATCGTGGAAGCGGTCAGCCGCAGCGCTGCTATCAAAGCAGCTGTGGTGAGTGAAGATGAGAAGGAATCGGGATTGCGGGCCGTACTTAATTATGGACATACTATTGCTCATGGGCTGGAAACTGCCACCGGATACGAGCGGATGCTTCATGGCGAAGCGGTTTCCGTAGGAATGGCAGGCGCTGCCGAAATCGCCCACAGGATGGGACTTCTCGATGGCGAAGCCGTGGATCGGCAGAAAGCGCTGCTGGAGAGCTTTGGACTTCCGGTAACCTGTCCGGACGTGGATGTGAATGCTGTTATGCGTGCTATTGAACTGGATAAAAAAGTCAGGATGAAGGCGGTGCGCTGGGTTCTGTTGCCCCGAATCGGCGAGACGGTAATCCGAAATGATGTTCCCTCGGATATGGTGCAATCTGTGGTTGAGAGCCTCGTTAATGCGCAGGGGTCCGAAATTTCGAACTCCGATTGACAATCCCAAGAGGGGATTCTCAGGTTTGAACGAACAGGAGTACAAAAATGACATACGAGACGATTACATTGGAAATCAAAAACGGGGTGGCAATCTTAACGTTGAATCGCCCCGAGGTGATGAATGCCTGGAATCCGCAAATGGCCAAAGAGGCATCTGATGCTGTTGGGAAAATGGACAGTGATGATGAAGTAAAGGTGGTGATAATTACCGGGGCAGGAAGGGCATTCTCCTCCGGTGCGGATGTCGGCCGACTTAGAGAGACGGCCGAGGGGAAAGTGCCGTTTTTGGAAACGACCGCCGGCACAGTGCTGGCTGGCCGGACGAGCCTGCTGACGGCGGTGGAAAACATTCGCAAGCTGAGCAAGCCTGTCATTGCGGCGGTGCATGGCATTGCTGCGGGCGCCGGGCTTTCGGTTGCCCTGGCCTGTGATATCAGAATAGCCGCCGATGATGCCCGCTTCACCATGGCCTTTGTTAAACGGGGACTTATCCCGGATTTGGGCGGGACGTATCTGTTACCGCGACTCGTGGGGCCCGGGATTGCAGCCAAACTGATATTCACAGGTGACGTGATTGATGCCAAAGAGGCAGCCAGAATCGGCATGGTCGATGAACTGGTTCCCTCGGATGAGGTGTTGGCAAAGGCAAAGGAACTGGCTCAACAGATCGCCCAAAACCCGCCACTGGCAGTCAGAATGGCCAAGAAGGCCCTGTACAAGGGGATGAACGAACCCGACCTGAGATCGCAGATGGACTATGAGATATTCGTCCAGGGCGGACTCATGCGCACCGAGGATTTTCAGGAGGGGGTTGCCTCTTTCTTCGAGAAACGGGAACCTGAGTTCAAAGGGAAATAGTCCTTACCTGCCCAAACCATTTATTCACCAATGAAGCGGGGAGGCTCATGCCACTCTAACCTCAAGCCCTTTGCTTTCCAGCTTGGATCTGATTTTCTCCAATTGTTCTTCGGAGTATGGATTTACTTCAGGTAGCGGATATTCCATCCCCAGCCTTTCGTACTTCCCCATTCCCATCCGGTGATAGGGCAAAATATCTATCCGTTTCAGGCCGAGGCTAAGTACAAAATCCGCTGTTGCCATAATGTTTTCGTCGCTATCAGTGTGCCCGGGGATCAATGGATACCTGATCCACATTGGCTTGCCTGACTGAGCGATATTGCGGGCGTTTTCCAGAATAAGTGTGTTATCTACCCCGGTGATCTCTTTGTGCTTCACCGGATCAATGTGCTTGATATCCAGCAACACCAGGTCGGTGTGTTCCAGTATTTGCTGCAATTTGTCCCCTGATACATATCCGGTAGTATCCAGAGTAGTGTGGATGCCGTTTTCCCGACACCGCTTGAGAAGTTCAACGAGGAACTCCGGCTGGGCAGCAGCTTCGCCTCCAGAGGCAGTCATTCCTCCGCCGGAATTGCGGTAGAAAAGGGCATCCTGTTTTATTACTCCTATTACTTCGTCCAGTGTTTTCAGTTGCCCGCTGATGACTCTTGCATCGTTGGGGCAAATCACAGTACAGGCACCGCAGGCTTTGCACAGTTCCCGATTGGTTATCACCGATTCATCCGGGCCTGCCGAGATAGCTTCGTTGGGGCAAACCGATACGCATCGCTGACACCGGGTGCACAAAGATTCGAAATAGAAAAGCTGTGGCAATCGAGACTGCGATTCAGGGTTATCGCACCAGAGACACTGCAATGGACACCCCTTGAAAAAAACGGTGGTCCGGATACCCGGCCCGTCGTTGATGGAATAGCGCTGGATATCGAATATCCAGGCTTTCAGTTCAGAAGGATTGGCGATTGATTCTTCGTTTGCCATTATCTGTTCAAAATGATATGTTCGGATTCAGTGTGATTATAGCAAATCGCTGAAAAAAGTGCTTGCCATATATATTTGGCCGCCTGGATTTCATGAGCAATCCTCTTTTTGGTATGCTATTCTATAATCAGAATTATGGCCCAGTCGAGTTGCAAAATGCCGGAAAAGCAGGTCAAATTACAAGTGCAGGTTCAGCCCAATTCCAAACGCAATGAAATTTTGGGGTTTGATGGCCGCATCCTGAAAGTAAAAATCTCAGCGCCCCCTGTGGATGGAAAGGCAAACAAGGCACTCATCGAGTTCTTGAGCAAGTTTTTCGGGATTCGAAAAAGCGCTATCACCATCGAGAAAGGTGAAACGGGCAAGAAAAAGACGATTCTGCTTGAAGGGATGACTCAGTCTCAAATCCAGGAGCGCCTGAAAAATCTGTAATCTGGAGTTGGTCTATGGCACGCGATTATATTCATCTGCCCCGGCAGGAAGAGGAAATCGGCTGGGAGGACAGGTTCTACCGTGCATCCGAAAGCACCTTTGAATACAATGGCAAAGAGGTTTTGCTGGTGGAAGTTGAAGCAGGTGGATGCAGCTTCTGCGACGGGAGCTATGCACAGAATCTTACGGGTGCGAACATCGAAGGCTACATCCTGAAGTGGAAGTACCGGGAAAATGAAGATCAACTTCCGGTTTCTGAAATTGAACCTGTTCGTGATAGCACCGAGCAAAAAGCGATAGCAGAAATCCTCAAATCCCAATACATCATGTCGCAAATCAACTTCACATAGGGTTAAATGATTACCAGAGAGCTTTCTTCCTTCGAAATGGGTCCCATCAGGCCTCCCAGTGAAGGCAGTGATCGTTCGCTTTTGATACGGGCAACCCGCAATTGTCCCTGGAATAAATGCGCCTTTTGCCGTACCTATCGAGGCAAGAAATTCGAATATCGTTCCGCAGAAGAGGTAAAGCGCGATATCGATGCGGCCAGGGCCATCAGCGATGAACTGAAAACAGTCTCATGGAATATGGGTATGGGTGGCCGGATGAGCGGCGAGTTAATCCGGGCTATAATTCAAAACTCTCCGGAAATCTACAGCCCGGAAGTGGCAGGCATTGAAGCGGTCAATGCCCGGGTGCAGAGCATGGTGAATGTGGCCAACTGGGTTAGCTCCGGTGCTCGAACGGTTTTTTTGCAGGATGCCAATACCCTGATCATGCGGACCCCGGACCTGCTCGAAGTACTCCGGCATCTGAAAGAAACATTTCCTTCAATAGAAAGAATAACTTCCTATGCGCGTTCCCACACCGCTGCCCGGAAGTCGCTTGAAGAATTGAAAGAATTGCAGCAAGCCGGGCTTTCCCGGCTGCACATCGGGATGGAATCGGGATGCGATGAGGTGCTGGCCTTTATTCAAAAGGGAGTTACGGGCGCTGATCACATTGCTGCAGGACAGAAGGTAGTGGAATCAGGCATTGAACTCTCGGAATATGTGATACCGGGACTCGGGGGAAGGACGTTATCTGAAAAGCATGCGACTGATACTGCCAATGTGCTCAATCAAATAAATGCTGATTTCATCCGTCTTCGCAGCCTGATTGTCCGGGAAGGAACCGATTTGTATCAGCGATTCGAATCAGGCGGATTCGACCCTCATTCGGAAGATGAGATAGTTGAAGAACTAAGGATGTTCATTGAAAAACTGGAGTGTCGTTCTTATCTGGTCAGCGACCACATGGCCAATTTGCTGCAAGAGCTGGAAGGGCATCTGCCGGAAGCAAAAGATTCTCTACTGGGAATCATCGATGAATATCGGTCAATGCCGCTGGAACAGAGGCTTGATTTGCAACTGAAACGGAGGCTTCGTTCACATGTGGCGGTTCACGGCGGAATCGAAAATGATCTGGAACAAAAAATTCAAAACGCTTTCAGCTTAATCGAAGCCCGGTCTCCAGAAATGGAAGCGGAAGCTGCCGCTACTCTGGCAATTCTCAAACAGGGCTCTATGTGAAATCGCATCACTCCGGCAACGCTTCGGGCATGTCATCCTCGCCGCTTTCATCATCTTCCTTTGGCTCCGGCAAAGCCATGCTTTCCTCAGTATAGCCCTGAAGGAATTTTTGAATCTGTGCTGTCTGTTTAGTGAACACTCCTCCCAGAAGCGGGGCGCGGCTGCCCACATAGCGAAACCGCTTGTATCTCGATTTGATCAGCTTGGCCGGAGATTCTGTCTGAATCTGAAGCAGTTCCCGGATAATGATATTTCGCAGCACCTGTGCGGCTTCTACCGGATCGGTGTGGGCTCCGCCTCTGGGTTCCGGGATCACGATATCGGCAACTCCCAGATCCTTGCAATCAGTAGCCGTGAGTTTCAATATGGAAACCAGCTCTTCGGCCCGTTTCGGGTCGCGGAGGAAGATGGAGGCCGCCCTTTCCGGTGAGATAACCGAAAGATAGGCGTTTTCCATAATCAACACCCGGTTGGCCACCCCCAGAGCCAGCGCTCCTTCGCTCCCCCCTTCCCCGATGATTACCGCGATCACCGGAACGGGAAGGTCGGAAAGCAGGGCCATGGTGGAGGCAATGGCATGACCTATTCCTCTTTCCTCCGATTCCGGGCCCGGGTAAGCTCCCGGTGTATCTATAAAAGTTATCACCGGAAGTCCGAATTTACCGGCCAGTTTCATAGCCCGCCGTGACTTGCGGAAACCCTCCGGTGAGGTGTGCCCTTCGTTACAGTCCTCCTGTTGCCCGATGATTACCACTGCCTGTCCCCCCAGCTCGGCCAGCCCGCAAACGATAGCAGGATCATCCCGGTAGGATCGGTCACCATGAATTTCCACAAACGCCGATGTGATCCGGGAAATGTAATCCCGCGTCGTGGGACGATCTTCGTGGCGGGCCAGTTGAATAGCCTGCCACGCCTCTTCCTGGGGATGAGTAGGTGCTAGGTACGGAGTTACCTTCTTCTTCATGCTCAATTTATATCGGGAACTGAACAAATCGAGGGTGAGGGAAAGCAGATGGCGCAGTTTGGTTCGCACGACTATCTGATCGATCAGTCCATGTTCGAGATGCGATTCGGAAGTATGGCCCATTTCGGTTGGCTCTCTATCTGAAGCTTGTTGCACTACTCTGATTGGAGCAAACCCGATCAGCGCCCCCGGCTCGGCGAAAGTCACATCACCCAGGTTGGCAAAACTGGCATAAACCTCGCCAGTGGTGGGATGAGTGAGGACAGATATGTGAGGGAGGTTCTTGCGGGCCAGCCTCTGGGCGGCAACCACGGTTTTGGCCATCTGCGCCAGCGAAAGCACGCCCTCTTCGATCCGGGCGCCACCGGATGAAACCACTGTTATGATAGGAAGATTCTGTTTTATGGCTTCTTCAAAAGCCCTGGCTATTCGGTCGCCGACCACCATTCCCATGTTCCCGCCTAGGAAGGCAAAATCGAGCACGGCGATCACGGTTGGATTTCCACCGATGGTACAAGTTCCAGTGACCACAGCCGCGGAAAGCCCCGTTCTTTCTCTGGCTTCACGTATGCGTTCCTGATACGCTTCATTCCCCATAAAATGAGAGGGGTCCGAAATTGCTCCGGTGAGATCGAGTTCCTGAAAACTGGCCGGATCGGCCAGTAGATAGATTCGTTCCCAGGCCGAGATGCCGTGATGGAATCCACAAACTTCGCAAACCCGATACTGCTGGTACAACTCGGATTTATGCAACTCGGCTCCGCAGGAAAAGCACACTGCATCTTCTACGGGCACCTCGGGCAGGGGATTTAAGCGAATGGTTTTGGGCCTTTTCCGCCGCAGTTTTTCTCTTTCTACCAGATACGCTCCATATGAAATAAGCTGTTTCATGGCTCTCCTTCCCAGGGACTTGCCGTTTCATCATCAAGCAAGCCTTCTTCCTCGAGTTGTTCCATAAGCCGGGCCGCCCGTTGATAGCCAACATGTAATTTCCGTTGCAGTAATGAAGCGGAAGCTTTGCCGGATTCTCCAATTATTTCCCTCGCCTTTTCCAAGAAAGGGTCTATTTCTGTGGCCGTGACGGATAGTGAAGCGAATTCCTGTGCTACCAGATCAACCTCATGAGGGAAATGCCTGGCAGTCCATTCTTTCCACCAGGCTACCAGTCTGTCAATTTCTTCGTCGGAGACAAAGCATCCCCTGATCCGCTTCGGCTTGCTGGCTTCCGGAGGAACGTAAAGCATGTCACCTTTACCGAGAAGTTTCTCCGCTCCGATTGTATCAAGAATGGTGCGGGAATCAATAGATGAAACCACCGCAAAGCTGATTCTGGTGGGGAAATTGGCTTTGATGAGCCCTGTAATCACATCAACCGAAGGACGCTGAGTGGCCACTACCAGATGAATTCCGGTGGCCCGGGCAAGCTGGGCCAGGCGGCAGATGAGAGGTTCGACTACATCGGCGGTGGTCATCATCAGGTCGGCAAGCTCATCGATGATGACTACCAGATAGGGCAAGGGCTCGCTGACTTTTGGGTGGCGGTTGTAGGCTTCTATATTGCGAGCCCCGACGGAAGCGAATTTGTGGTAGCGATTGTCCATTTCTATAATAACCCGTTTCAGGGTTTCCACTGCTTTATCCGTATCCACAACCACTGGTGTTATCAGGTGAGGAATCTCGCTGAAGTTCACCATTTCCACGCGTTTGGGATCGATGAGGACAAGCCGCACATCATGTGGAGATGTCTGAGAAAGGATGCAGGACACAATACAATTCAGGCAAACCGATTTCCCGCTGCCGGTAGCTCCGGCAATGAGAATATGGGGCATTTTGGCAATATCCCCTGCCACCGGTTCCCCGCCGGACCCCAGTCCCAGAGCTGTGGCCAGCTTGGATTTCCCGACCAACTTTTTGAAGTTTGAGCTTTCGAGCACGCCCCGCAGGGAGACGATGGCAGTGCTGGTATTGGGAACTTCGATTCCGACCATTGCTTTGCCCGGCATCGGGGCTTCTATTCTGATATCAGAAACGGCCAGAGCCAGAGCCAGATTGTTGGCCAGTGCGGTAATCTTCTCTACCTTTACCCTGGTTCGGGATACCTCTTCCATTTGGTATTTGGGGTTGCCGTCTTTATCCACCAGCGTTCTGCCATCCTGATCCTTTTGCACTACTTTTTTGTACTTACGATCCCAACCCGGCTCCACCCCAAATTGAGTTACCGAAGGGCCGGGATTGATCTGTTTGACTTTGACTTCCACCCCATAGCTTCCCAGTGCTTCCTCGATCAATCTGGCACGCTCGTCATCATCTGTCTGAGCAAACTTGGATTTGGGAGCCTCATTGAGAATTTCGATTGGGGGTAATTCCCGGTCGAGCCCGGGCAGGATCATCTGTTCTGCGCCGGCATCGCTCACCGACTCCGCTTCAACGATCTCCTCCGTGATTTCTTCAATTGGTTCTGCAACAGTTTTTTTAACTGGTTTGGGTTTGGGCTGGGGCTTTTCCGCTTTGAGCCATGCAATGAGTCTGATCAGCAAAAGTGGTATCAGTCCTAACAGCCACAACAGAGCTTGCCGAACCGTTCTCGAGAGTTCGACGAGGAAAGCGATAAGTCTGGGTTTGGTCCATTCCCAGGTTGAACTTGATACCTGCTGCGTGGCATTGAGCGATTTCCTCGGGGCAAAAAGAATTATGCTTACCAGGATCATTCCTGAAAGCCGGGCCCACTCCCAGGAGTTTCCGGCAACAGCCTGCCCCACAGAACCAGCAAGGGTTTCATCGGACATCTGAACTCCGGCTATCGAGAGAGTCGGCTTGAAGAGCCCCATGATTCCCATGATGGCAGCGCTGAATATCAGAGCACCCAGCCAGCTGTTCCAGAACTTTCTCACTTCCTGAGATTTGTGTTTCCAGATCACCCCGGCGATGGCAGCTATCCAGATGACTATTACAACGATGCCGAGCCCGAAGGTTTCGAAGGTTGCCGTTGCGATGTCATCCCGAAAGAAATATATAATCGCGATGATTGCCGCGATGAGGACTAATTTTAGCAATCCCCATTTGAAATTGCTGGTGCGGGAGATATTGCCCTTTGGGGGTGATTCCCGTTTTTTACTGGATTTTTTTTGCTTTTTGTTTGCCATGCTCTCAGCTATCAGAATGCGATTCAGCATTCGTTGAAAAGGGAATTTCCTCCGAGGACTTCTTCCCTCTGCATATTATAGACGGAATTAGAACAAACTAAGTTGCTCAGGGCCCGGTTCTGCTTTCGGCTCCTCCCGGGGACTTTCATCCTGCTGTTGTGCTATTATTTCGGGGAGTTTGAGGATATCGGCTTCGATGGTTTTGCGCAGGCTTTGTTGATGCAGGGCAGCGGCCGGATGATACATGGCAAAGCAGAGTCTGCCATCCACCCTTTGAGCGGTGCCATGTATCTTGCCGATGCTTGCACCCCGGAAGAACCGGGCCATGGAATGACGTCCCAGGGTAACGATCACTTTTGGGGAAATGATCTCGATCTGGCGATCCAGCCATTTCCGGCAGGCTTCTATTTCCTGTGGGAATGGATCACGATTATTCGGAGGACGGCACTTGATGACATTACAGATGTAAACCTTTGTGCGGTCAAGCCCGATAGATTGCAGTAGTTCATCGAGAAACTTCCCGGCAGAACCTACAAACGGTTTGCCCTGCTGGTCTTCATAAAACCCCGGAGCCTCGCCGACAAACATTATTTCAGCATTCTCAGAGCCTCCTCCGGGAACTACATTATTTCGAGTCTTAGCCAGTTCGCAATCCTGGCAAAGCGATATTTCGCGATTGAGATCGGCCAGTGCTGTCAATTTGACCCCCTTGGCTAAAGCAATAAAAAAGACCCCGGCTAAAGATAAGCCTTGAGTCTTTTATTGATTGATGTGATACCGCCCCGCCACTGCTTCCCGCAAGTCTGCCCACCACCTCGGTGATCGGAAGACCATAAGATCCTCTTTTTAACCATCAATATGATTATTCGTCCTCGATCCCATGGTCTTTCAGATAATCCACGGCATCCTTCACAGTCAGGATTTTCTCCGCATCTTCATCTGATATCTCAATTGGGTTCTCTTCATTCCCGAATGCCTCCTCAAAAGCCATTACGAGTTCCACCAGATCGAGAGAATCCGCGTTCAAATCATCAGCAAATGAAGCCTCAATAGTGACCTCGCCATCCTCAACTCCAAGCTGCTCCACTATTATACTTTTTACCCTGTCAAAAACTGTGGCCATAACTTTTTTGTCCTCCATGAATGTGTTTTATCAGCATTATAGCATGAAATCTACTTTTGTATCATCTTTGAATTTATTGCCCCCAGGACTCCATTGATGAATTTGGGCGAATTGGAACTGCCGAATGTCTTTGCCAGTTCCACCGCTTCATTTATGGCTACTTTCACTGAAACCTTTTTATCGAATATGATCTCGAAAATAGCGATTCGCAATATAGCTCGATCAATCAAAGAAAGCTGGGCTACGGGAAAGTTGGGGGCAAATTTGTGTATCAGGCTGTCGATCTCCTCTCTGTTATCTGTAACTCCGTGGGCAAGTTCCTGTATGAAAGAAACAGCATCTTCGAGGAGAGATTGATCTTCACTTAATCGCTGGATAGTAGAGGTCAGGTCATGCCCGACACAGTCGAATTCATAGAGAGCCTGCAAAGCCACTGTTCTAGCTTTTCTGCGAACGTTTGCCATAGTTAAAGATTGAAGTTTTCAGACTGCCGGTTTTAATCTTTTAGTGACTCATTGCTGCGATGGAATCCAGATTGTTCAGGTTGATGAGTTCCACATCCCGGTTGATTCTTTTAATCAATCCCGTGAGTACCTGCCCGGGGCCGATCTCAATGAATGTCGAGACTCCCGCATCGATCATATACTCAACAGATGGTTGCCAGCGGACGCAATCGCATACCTGTTTTAAAATGCCTTCCTTCACTTCTTCCGCTGTGGATTTAGGTTCGGCAGTGACATTTGCTACTACTGGGATGGTGGGAGGAAAAAATTCACATTTGCAGACTGCCCTGGCCAGTCCCTCGGCTGCCGGGTTCATGAGGGGGGAATGGAAAGCACCGCTGACTTTGAGACGGATGACCCTTTTAGCGCCACGTGTCTTGGCCAGGTCCATCGCCCATGCCAGTCCCTGATTCGTGCCGCTGATGACTACCTGTTCGGGGGAGTTGAGATTGGCAATTTGCGTGCCGGTTTCCTGGCAGACTTCCTCCAGTGAAACCACATCAAGCCCGATGACGGCAGCCATTCCGCCAGGCCATTCCTCCCCTGCTCGTTGCATCAGGCGGGCACGCTCCTGAATCAGGCAGATACCATCGGCAAAACTGAGTGATCCCGCAGCCACCAGCGCTGAGTATTCGCCAAGGCTGTGTCCGGCAACAAAGGCTGGCTGGATATCACACCCATTTGCCTGTGCTGCTCTCAGGCAGGCAACACTGGCAGTCATTATCGCCGGCTGGGTATTTACGGTCTGGCGAAGTTCTTCTTCCGGACCATCGAAACAGAGTGATGAGAGGGAAAACCCGAGCGCTTCATCAGCCTCTTCAAAGACCTGTTTTGCCTCGGGGGAATTCTCAAACAGGTCATGCCCCATCCCCACTGCCTGTGATCCTTGACCCGGAAAGACAAATGCCACACTGCTCATTTGACCATCTCCGGATCACAATTTCACAGACGGGCGATTTTTGCTTTTGACTTGCCTCTCATCTGTCCAGTGAGTTTGAAAAGGCATGGGATGGTCTTCCATAAATCTCCCTATCCCTGCTTAACTTGATATACTTCCCTCCCACGATAGCTTCCACAAACAGGACATACCTGGTGAGGGGGTTTGGGACTGTGGCACTGTGGGCACAAAGAAAGACTGGGAGTTTTGTGTGCCTGATGGCTCCGCCGTGTGCCACCTTTAGACTTTGATATTTTCCTTTTTGGTTCAGTCATAAATATTTACCAACCTCTCGTTTTTCACCATCTACCGCGGGAGAACCTCTTTCAAAGGAGCCCAGCGTGGATCAAATTGTTTCTCCGAACAGTGGCATGGATTCAGATTAAGATCGCAACCACATTCCTGGCACAGCCCGGCACAATCAGGCCGGCAGAGCGGTTTCCGGGGGAGATTGAGCAGGGTATTCTGCCTGAATGCCTCGCCCAAATCCAGGATATGGTCCTCTCCAATAATGAACCCTTCCACATCATCTATGGGAACGCGATCCTCGGTCAGGATATTACCTGCAGGGAAGAATTCCTCTTCGATGCTGAAGTCAAATGAATACTCAAATTCTTCAAGGCAGCGACTGCAAGTGTCTTTCACGGTGGTTCTAAATTGACCGGTGACAAGAATACTCCGATTAGTGAGGACCAGCCTGGCTTCCCCTTTAACGGGAAAACCTTCGCTTGATTTTACGTTAACAGTATAGGAACGGCTTTCGCCGATACAACCCTTCAGTTGCTGGGCAACATTGATCTTCATAATAACCAAAATGCTCCTGCATCACTTACCATTGTAGTTTTAAGCTCCGTTCATTGTCAAGCCAAAGTTCTACAGTTATTTCATATCCTTCTTAGCGAACGTTTGCAAGATTGTATTTTCTGTGAAGCTGATAAATGCACCCCGATTCAGGTGGAAGTGATCGTCCGGAACCTGATCACCGATAGAGTTGTTGTTAATAAACATTGACAAAGCTATAGCAGCTTAAGTAGAATCGAGACACGATTGACCTTCGATACAGAATGTTGAGTTATGATGATGTTTAGAGTAAGTGGATGGGAGAATTATTAATCCC
>CAZJQZ010000006.1:0-35085 GCA_964548045.1 uncultured Dehalococcoidia bacterium
TAATATTCGGGGGATAATAAGGATGACAGAGAAACGTTTACTTTGTTGTAATATCCAGAGGACCTACCCTCAAGCCATGTTAGTTCAGAACAATTGAAATCTATCGCGCAATTCTGAGAAGACGATCACATCCCGAATCCGATATTTCTTCCCGTCGATTCCTATCACGCCACAGGGTTCACAAATATCCATTTCTTTCTGCTATAATGCAATTAATCGTAATCCTCAGGGAGTGCCGCATCCCAAAGTTATATTCTAAGTCAACAGGATAACCCATGATATCCCGGAAACCGCTGCTTCTCCTTTTCGACGGGCATGCGCTCATCCATCGTGGTTTTCATGCCCTGCCCGGGCTTTCCACTAAAGATGGGCAACCCACCGGAGCTGTTTTTGGCTTTGCCAGCATGCTTTTGAAAGTACTGGAGCAATTCAACCCCGAACATTGCATCGTGACCTTCGATAGCGCCGCTCCCACATTCAGGCACGTCCAGTTTGAAGATTACAAAACCCACCGACCCAAAGCGCCTGATGAACTAATAGCACAATTCGGGCTGGTCAGGGAACTGGTGAAGGCACTTAACATTCCTGCCTTTGAGGTAGAAGGCTACGAAGCCGATGATATTCTCGGCACACTCAGTCAGCAGGCCAGCAACCTGGGATTGGAAACAATCATAGTCACCGGCGATACTGATATGCTGCAACTTGTTTCCCCAACCGTGCATGTCATGTTGCCCCGCCCCAGAAAGCCGTTCAGCGAGATGCAACTCTACGACGAAGAAGCTGTCCGGCAAAAATATGAATTGGCGCCAAAGCAGATCGCCGATCTCAAAGGTCTGGCCGGCGATTCTTCGGACAATATCCCCGGCGTGCCTGGAGTTGGACAGAAGACCGCCTCAAAACTGTTGGCGGAATTTGCTACCATCGACGGGATTTACCGGCAAATCGATGCGGTAACCCCTGCCAAGCTTCAACAGAAGCTGCGCGAGAATGAGAGCCTGGCCAGGCAAAGTAAGACACTGGCAACAATCATCACGGATGTCCCCATAAGTTTCGATCTCTCAACCACCGGTATCTGTGATTATGATCGAGAGAAAGTCATTGAGCTATTTCGCAAACTGGAATTCCACAGTCTGTTGAATAAACTGCCGGCCACGGATGTTGAAAGCCCTCCTGTATCAATCGGAAAAAGTGAGGGCCCAACTGACTATTCAATTGTAGATACTGCAGAAAAACTCGATGCGCTGATGGATGACCTCTCCGCCGCCAGCGCGCTGGCAATCGATACCGAAACAACCAGCAAACAGGCAAGGCACGCCAGTCTGGTGGGAATCTCGCTTTCCACAGCGCAGGGAAAAGCATGGTACATTCCTGTCGGACATATCGGGCAAGGTGAACAGCTTCCACTTTCGCAGGTCTCAGCCAAGCTGCAACCGGTACTGGCCAATCCTCAACTTTCCAAAATCGCGCAAAATGCCAAATACGACCTCACCGTGCTCTCCCGGTACGGACTGGAAATTGAGAACCTTGGCTTCGATACCATGATCGCCGCCCATCTACTGGGAGAAAAGGCGCTGGGACTCAAACAGCTCACCTTCGGCAAACTGGGGATAGAGATGACCCCCATAACCGAACTCATCGGATCGGGAAGCAAACAAATATCAATGGCAAATGTAGCTATCGCACAGGCCGCCGACTACGCCTGCGCCGATGCCGATATGACTCTTAGGTTATGTCAACTGCTGGAGCCTGATTTAAAAAAGGACGGGCTATGGGACCTATTCACCGAAGTCGAGATGCCACTGGTTCCCATATTACGTCAACTGGAAGAAAACGGGATAGCGCTGGATACCGATTTACTGGCCAGCATGTCGGAAGAGCTGGCCCGAGAAATACAGAAAATCGAGGCCGAGATATACGCCTGGGTTGGCCACGAATTCAATCTGAATTCCAACCAGCAGCTTGGCAAAGTTCTCTTTGATGAATTGAAGTTGCCTCCTTCCCGCAAAACAAAAACCGGCTACTCCACAGATGCTGCCGTCCTGGAAAGCCTGAGAGGGATTCATCCTGTGATCGGGTATATTCTCGATTACCGCCAGTTCTCCAAGCTTAAATCGACCTACGTTGATGCCCTCCCCGCACTGGTCGATCCGAACACAGGCAGGGTTCACACCAGTTTCAATCAGACGGTCACGGCCACCGGAAGGCTTTCCTCGAGCGACCCTAATCTGCAAAATATCCCCGTTCGCACCGATATCGGAAAGAAAATCAGGCAGGCATTCATCGCCCCGGGTGATGACTACACCCTGCTGGGGGCAGATTACTCCCAGGTCGAACTCCGAGTACTGGCCTATCTTTCCCAGGATACTAATCTTCTGGCCGCCTTCGCCAACGACGAAGATATACACGCCGCCACTGCTGCCCAAGTCTTCAACGTGCCCGCCACAGAGGTAACCCCGGAAAAGAGACGGATCGCCAAAGTGGTGAATTTCGGCGTGATCTACGGCATGAGTGACTATGGACTGGAACAGGCAACCAGTCTTTCGAGGCAGGAAGCGGCTGAATTCATCGCATCCTATTTCGCCAAATACAGCGGAGTCAAAGAGTATCTCAATTCCACCAGGCAACATGCCATCGAAAAGGGATATGTCCAAACCGTGCTGGGCAGAAGGCGTTATATCCCGGAGATCACTTCTTCCAATTATCAGGTTCGGCAGGCAGCCGAACGGATGGCTATAAACATGCCGGTTCAGGGCACCGCTGCCGATATCATCAAACTGGCCATGATCAGGATTCAGAACGAGATGAACCTCCGCAATTTTAAGAGCAGAATAATCCTTCAGGTGCATGATGAACTCCTCTTTGAAGTGCCGGGAGAGGAAATCGAGCCAATGAAACAACTGGTTCAAGAAATCATGCCCCAAGCTATGGAAATCGGCATACCTTTAAAAGTGGATACAAAATCAGGCCGAAACTGGGGAGAAGCGGAATAGACCTATTCACAAGAGACGGGAATTCGTTGTATAATAAGCTGCAATTAAAAATCGGCTGAGGGTCAATGGCTCTCAGTTTTTTTGATTTCAGTTCATACATTATGATTCATTTTCATGCCATATTTGCAAACGGCAAATCTTTCACGTAAAATTCAGAAATAACTTTTTGGAAGAGGGGAAACTGCATGCCTGAAGAAAAAGTGCTTTTAACTGCCGAAGGGGTAAAGAATCTCAAAGCCGAACTGGATGAACTCCTTGAAACCCGTCGCCCTGATGTGCTGGAAAAACTCCAGCGAGTAAAGGAACGGGCTGACACTGCCGACAGCGCTGAATATGAGGAAGTCCAAAACGAACAGGTAATCGTCGAAAGCCGAATCGCCGAACTGGAGCGGATGCTCAAAGACGCCGAAGTGGTGGCGATGGAAAAAGCCCGCGCCACGGAAGTCAAATTTGGTTACAAGGTTATTGTGCAAAATGAAGCAGGCGATAAAATAAAGTACGCTATCGTAGGAAGCCCTGAAAGCAATCCAAGTGAGGGGAAAATATCCAACGAATCCCCGGTAGGAAAAGCTCTGCTGGGCAAACGGCCGGGTGACGAAGTGCAGATAGAGGCACCCAAAGGCACCATCAAACTAAAAATAGTGTCTATCGCCAAAAAGTAGGACCTGTGACGGAAAGAAAGGAAGAGCAGACTCAAAGCCGGCTCGATAAACTCCAGCGGATCAGGGCACTGGGCATAAATCCTTATCCCGCTCGATACAACCGCACCCATTCAGCGCAGCAAGCTATCGCCCTATTCCGGGAAAATGAAGACAACCTCGAAACTGTGAAAGTAGCTGGCCGTATCACAGCAATGCGATTAATGGGCAAGGCCAGTTTCACAGATATCAGGGATGGTTCCGGAAGGATACAGGTTTACTTCAAAAAGGACGACCTTGGAGAAGAGAAGTACGAATTCCTGCACAATCTGGATATGGGTGATTTCATCGGGGTCGAAGGCACTCTCTTTCAAACCCGAACCGGAGAGATAACCATCAAGGTTTCCGAATTTGATTTCCTTTCCAAGTCGTTGCAGCCTCTGCCGGAGAAATGGCACGGTCTCACCGACGTGGAGAAGCGTTATCGGCAGCGGTACCTCGATCTAATTTCCAACGAAGATGTACGGAATATCTTCCAGAAGCGATCTGAGATAATTTCAGCCATGCGCCGTTTTCTGGAGAATGCAGGCTTCATGGAAGTGGAAACACCGATATTACAGTCAGTTGCCGCCGGGGCTCTGGCCAAACCGTTTGCCACTCATCATAATACTCTGGATCGCGATCTCTTTTTGCGAATCGCCACGGAACTTCACCTCAAACGGCTGATTATTGGCGGATTTGAAAAGGTGTTCGAAATCGGCCGGGTGTTCCGCAACGAAGGCATTTCCATCAAGCATAACCCGGAATTCACCACGATGGAAAGCTATCAGGCCTACGCCGATTATGCTGAAGTGATGAACATGACAGAGAATATGATTTCCTCCATCGCACAGGAAGTGATTGGTTCAACTCAAGTCAAGTCCGGAGAGGAAACGATTGACTTTGCCCCTCCGTGGCCGCGTATCCCGCTACGTGATGCTATCAAAGAAAAAAGCGGCATTGATTTCGAAGAATTTCCCGATGCCCCTTCGCTGGAAGCAGAAATCCGGCAAAGCGGAATCGCGGTTGATGAAGGCTTAAGCTGGGGAAAACTGGTCGATCATCTGCTCTCCGAGAAGGTGGAACCGAATTTGATCCAGCCAACATTCCTGATTGACTACCCGGTTGAACTCTCCCCACTGGCCAAAAGGAAAACCGAAGCAGAACACCTGGTGGAGCGATTCGAAGCATTCTGCGGGGGAATGGAGATCGCCAACGCCTTTTCCGAATTGAACGATCCGCAGGATCAGCGGGCCCGCTTTGAAGATCAGGAGCGGATGCGCGCCGAATTCGGAGATGACGAGATGGAAAGAACAGACACCGATTTCCTCACGGCTCTTGAGCACGGCATGCCCCCAACCGGCGGACTTGGCATCGGGATAGACCGGCTGGTGATGCTGCTAACAGGGCAGCATTCCATCCGCGAAGTAATTCTATTTCCGCAACTGAGATCCAAGGAGTAATTTTCATGCTGTCCATACAGTTCATCCGGCAGAATCCTGACATGGTCAAAGAAGCACTGTCCAAACGCAACGACGCTGCGCCCATTGACGAAATTCTTCAAATCGATTCCGACCACCGCAAGTTCACACAGGAGATCGATACCTTACGCGAGCAGCGCAACAAGGTTAGCAAAGAGATCGGCCAGATGAAAGAGAAATCCCCGGAAATGATCGCAGAGATGCGGCAGGTGGGAGAGAGAATAAAGTCACTGGAGCAGGAAGCAGCAAATCTCTCTGAGCAGCTTAGCGACCAGCTTCTGCGTATTCCCAACATCCCGCAGGATAGCGTTCCGGTTGGGGAAGATGAAAGCGGAAACCGGGTCGCCCGGCACTGGGGAGAGCAGCCCAAATTTAATTTTGAACCAAAGCCTCACTGGGAACTGGGCGAAGCGCTGGACATTATCGATTTCGAGCGAGGAGTCAAGCTTTCCGGCACCCGGTTTTATGTCCTCAAGGGACTTGGAGCCCGACTGCAACGGGCTTTGATCGATTTCATGCTCGATCTGCACACAGGTGAGCATGGCTATCTCGAAACATATCCGCCGTTCATGGTCAAGGCGGAATGTGCTCTCGGATCGGGAAACCTGCCCAAATTCGCCGACCATCTGTATCATGATGCGGAAGAGGATTTCTGGTTCGTGCCAACTGCAGAAGTCCCGCTAACAAATCTCTATCGTGATGAAATTATTGAGCCTGGCACTTTGCCGCTCTATCACGTTGCCCACACCGCCTGCTTCCGGAGGGAAAAGATGTCGGCAGGAAAGGACGTTCGCGGCATCAAGCGGGGCCATCAATTCGATAAAGTAGAACTCTACAAATTCGTCGAGCCGGAAACCTCCAACGACGAGCTGGAAAAGATGCTCGATAATGCCGAAATGGTGGCACAAAAGCTGGGCTTGCCCTATCGAATACTGGAACTCTGCACCGGAGATATCGGCTTTGCCTCCTCAAAGTCATACGACATCGAGATGTGGGCTGCCGGTTGTGGTGAATGGCTGGAGGTCAGTTCCTGCTCCAATTGCCTCGATTTCCAGGCCCGTCGGGCCAACGTCCGCTACCGACCCGAAAAAGGCGCCAAACCCCAGTTTCCCCACACTCTCAACGGTTCCGGTCTGGCGCTTCCTCGAGTGGTCATAGCGGTGCTGGAAAACTACCAGCAGGCCGATGGAACCATCGTGGTACCTGAAGTGCTTCGATCGTACATGGGAACGGATATTATCAAATAGTGTGGATCAAATGCGAATTCTGGCAAATGACATTGGAGGATTAACTCAGGATATCATCCTCTTCGATACCACGCAGACTATCGAAAACTGCGTCAAGATGATCATGCCATCGCCAACCTTTAATCTGGCACGTAAGATCAGAACAGCGACTCACAATAAGAAAGCTATATTTTTCACCGGCGTGAATATGGGAGGCGGGCCATCAAAAAAGGCTCTCGCCGCTCACTTGAAAGCCGGGCTTCAAGCCTGCGCTACCGCTGAAGCAGCGGCAACCTTCGACGATGATCTCGAACAGGTAATCCAAATGGGAGTGAACATCATCAGTGAAAATGAAGCTCCCGACGAGGCTGCCAGAATCGAGACCAGAGACCTTGACCTAATCGCGGTGGAGAAAGCACTGGCTGCTTTCGAAGTCGATACTCATCTGGACGCTGTGGCAATCGCCGTCCTTGACCACGGAGCTGCACCCCGCGGTGTGAGCGACCGTGCATTCCGATTCCAGTGCTTGCAGGAAACAGTTAAGAAGCGAAGAAATCTGATCGATTTCGCCTACCTGGCCGATGAGATACCTGATCATCTCACCCGGATGAAAGCGGTGGCGCAAAGCGAACTGGAAAGAGATTTGCCGTTACTGGTAATGGATACTCCTGTAGCTGCCGCCATCGGAGCCATCGAAGACGCCACGGTGGCCGGAAATACGCACCGGGTAATCGTCAACGTAGGCAACTTTCACACACTGGCTTTCCACTTGCAAGGGAGCACTATTCTGGGTTTCTTTGAGCATCACACCAAGCTGCTCAACGGGAAGAAAATAGACAATCTAGTCGCCAGACTGGTCAGCGGGGAACTCACCAACGAAGAGGTTTTCAACGATGACGGACACGGCTGCCTCATCCTCGAAAGCAGCAGCATAATTCCTTTTGTGACCGTGACCGGCCCGCAACGCCACTTAATGAGCGAATCAAGGTTCAATCCGCACTTCGCCGCGCCGTATGGAGATATGATGCTGACCGGCTGTTTCGGGCTGGTGAGAGCCTTCGCTCAAAAGTCGGATGAACTCCGAGAGGAAATCGAAAGATCATTATCGCCGTAGGGTCACGTTGCAACGTGACCCTACATGGTGAACCGGGATTTGCATTCCTTACACCGATACCGCTGCTTCCCACCGCTAAACCCGTTTTTCACAACATTTTCGCTGTTGCATTTAGAGCAAACTATGATTGTGGAGTGATCCCCATTTTCGGGCTCATCAGGAGTTTCGGGAGGTGAATCAACCTCACTCCAGGTCTTATCCGAACCCAGTTCGCTCCTGAGTTCGCCAATCCGCTTTTCCCACATCTGGTGCCGCGATCGAGTGGCATGAAGGTCCTCTTCAATCTGCTCAATCTCATACATGTGAGAGAGTAACTTGGCAGTCAGGGCCGCTTCCGACAACACCGAATTCGATGATTCCAGTTGCGAACAAAGCATTCCCATAGATTTCAGGCGTTCTTCATCAATCCCGCTGGAGCCCGGCCTGAGTTGCTCAAGCTCATTACTGAGAGTGGTCGCCTTTCCACAGAGTGCCCTCAGTTCACTGATCTTTGTCACCATGTCCGAATCGGCAGAAGGCACTTCACCAATGACAGCCAGAAGATTCTCAGCTATAGCCATCTCCTGACATGACAAATCAACTTGCGAAGGATTCCCACCACGCGGTCCTACATATGTGGCCACCGCCAGGTTTTGGCCATCACCTGTCAGGTGATCATCCAGTGATTTCACTCCCTCCAAAAGGCTCTCCATTCTCCCTCCATCCGGCGTGCCGGAAAGAGCCATCAGGGATTCTTCAATCAAGTGCTGGGCCTCAGATACTTTCAGCTTAGCATCCGACACAGCTTGCCAAAGTGTTCTAACGTCTGCTATTTTCTCGTGTTGATAGTGCAGCTTGTTCTGAAGTTCATCGAGGGCTTCATTGGAGATTTCATAGCACCACTGTTCGGTTTGCGCCAGAACTTCCCGGGGATTTCCTTCCCATGAGCACGGTTTGCTTAGAAGTCGCGCTACTTCCGCAGTGAAGTCATGTATCTTAGATTCAACTCCAGTTGCCACAACCCCTTCGGCACTCATTTTATTCCATCCTTATTCAGGCCCCGCTAAGCAACATCTTGAGAAATGCATATCGATCGCTCCGGGTTATTCCGTGCCGGTTTCTTTCAAGAAAATCGCCCAAGCACGATCGACAGTTCTGGAGCGCAATTCCCATGCCTTAGCGTTCGCCGCATCACGAGTCTTCAAAGCCTCATTCACGTTTGCCTCACAATTTTCTCTGACTTGATCCAGTGTCTGGCTATAAGCTTCCTGGGCATCTTTTTCCATCTGCCTGGATTGCTCAACAGCATTCAGGAATGCTTCCTCTGCTTGCTGCTCCAATTCTTCACGATCAGCTAATAATTCAGCTATGGTATTCTGACATTCCTCATCAGCGCGGTGCTCCGCCTCCCTGTACGCCCTTTCCAATTGCAATTCATTCACCTTGTAAGCTTTGGCCACTTCCTTCTGGGCCTCCAGATAAGCAGAGTATGCCCTCTGTGCCTTACCCAGAACATCGGAAAGCGGCCCCATTTGCAAGGGACTGTCCGGCGCAACCGCAGAACGATAGAACTCGCTCTCCAGCACATCTGCTCTCATCTCCACTTCAGCTACCGGATCGGCTGCTTCTTCCAACGCCTCCAGGAACGCCCGGGAATCATCACTTACAGGCGGGGGACCTGATTGAGCGCTTTTATCCTTAGCCTTATTCTTTGTTCCGGTATTTGCTTTAGTAGACATAGCAAGCCTCCTGGCAAATCAACTTTTTTGTATCTCTGGTGACTACCATATTAATATGATAATATTGAGAACACGATAGGACAACGTAATCACCACCCAAATATATATGTGAGAAACCCGCAAGTCCAACACCGGAAAATCCGCATGAAATATTCAGGAAAACATGGATGGCCAAATTGGAAAACAGACTTCATAAAGAGACACTGGCAAAGGAATTGCGCCAGATTGAAACCAACCCGTAGGGGGGCCACCCCTACCGTAATGAAACCATGCCAATAAAACGCCATTTCCTCGGATGGAACGAACCGATAATCGCCAGGGTACGTGATTTCTTCCTGCCTGCAGGGGAACCGCATACCATACTCCTGCCAGACTTGGCCAAAGACCTGATCGTCGTGCCAACTCGTCAGGCGGGACGGCGTCTGGGAGAAGCGCTGGCGCTTCGTTGTGCGGCACTCGGAACTGCTCTCCTTTCCACCCGGATAGTGACACCAGCTTACTTTCTCCACCCCGATGAGAAAACGCCTAACGCAGCCAATCCCACGGAGGTCGCCGCCTTCTGGGCTGAGATGCTGATGCGCTCCGATCTCAATCAATACCCCGGCCTGTTCCCTGCTCGCAAACCTGAGCAGGATTTCCCCTGGGCAATGCACCTGGCCGAGACATTACAAAACCTGCGCGATACGCTGGCAGACAGCGGCCATCAGATCTCGGATGTCGTTGAACAATACAGCGAAATTCTGGAAGAACCGGAACGCTGGCATGATCTGGCCCGGCTGGAAACGGCCTATTTGGAACGGCTGGCAGAACTGGAACGCCACGACAACATCGAACTCATGATCGAACGTTCCGACAATCCTCAATTCCCGGAATCAATCGAGCGAATCATTGTAGCAGCAGTTGCCGACCCGACCCCTCTCATGATTCGGGCACTGGGAAATCTTGCCGAACAAATCCCCATCGTCATTCTGATACACGCACCGGAATCAATGGCCGACCGGTTCGACAAGTGGGGCCGCCCGATTGCCAGCGAATGGCAAAAATCACAAATCGATATTCTCTCACCCGAAACAAACATCATTCTGGCCAGCTCGCCGGCCTCGCAGAGCCATCAGGCACTGGAACTGATCGCCTCAGAACAGGAACGGTTCGGCCCCAATGATATCGCTATCGGGGTTCCGGATAGCGATATAGTTCCCCCGCTATCTGCTAAGTTGACGGAAAATGGCCTGCCTCCCTTCGACCCGGCGGGAAAAGCCATCAAAGAACACCCGCTGTTTCAATTACTCGAAGCCTATCATGCTCTGATTGGAGAAGGAAGCTACACAGCCTTCAGCGCTTTCCTGAGACAGGCAGATATTCTCGAGCTCCTGCAAAAGAAGTGCGATCTTTCACCCCTCAAAGTCCTTGCGGAACTGGACAGATTCCAGAACCATCACCTTCCTGTGTCATTTGAAGATGTCATCAGGCAGTTCACTCAAAAGCACACCAGCAAGCAATTTGCCGGTCTGGGCAAAGCAGCAGCTTTTTTCAAGGAGCAACTGGAATACTTGCAGAATAGTGATTTCACTGCAGCACAAAGGCATTTTTTGCAAACCGTGTACGAGTCCCGAACCCTCGACCAGAATGACCGGGAGGACAACGAATTCTCGGCGGTAGCAAAATCCATCGATACCGCTCTGCGTGAACTGGAAAGCGACTGCATCAGCACACTAAGACTCGAAAAAAAACACTTGCTGGACCTGCTCCTGCGCAGACTGGCCGGACAGAAATACTACCCGGAACGTGAAGGCACAGCGATCGACCTTGAGGGATGGCTTGAATTGCCCTGGGAAGATGCGCCTTTGCTGATCATCACCGGCATGAATGAAGGATCGGTGCCCAATACACGGATGAGCGACATTTTCCTGCCCGACTCGCTACGCAAACACCTGAACCTGAATCATGATGAAGAACGGCTGGCCATAGACGCATTCCTGATAACAGCCATGATTGAATCCCGCAAAAAAAATGGGAGGGCCTGTTTCATCACCGGCAAAACCAGTTCAGCAGGAGACCCTCTCAAACCATCACGATTACTATTCCGTTGCGAAGAGAATGAACTCCCACGACGGGCAGAACAACTGTTCGGCAATGCTGAGGATAAGCGCGACAATCACCCGCCAACAATCAGCTTTCCACTTCAGCTTACATCACCACCCGACATTCCCATTGAAGATACTGTCTTGAAAAAGCTTTCGGTAACTGCTTTCAAAGATTACCTTACCTGCCCGTTCCGGTTCTATTTGAAGCACATCCTCGGTATGGAAGAACTTGACGATCAGAAGGCAGAACTGGATGCGATGGATTTCGGCTCGCTGGTGCATGAGGCCTTAAACGAAATGGCCCAGAATCACCAAATGAACCAGTGCGAGGATGAGCGGGAACTGGCTCGATTCCTGCAAGCCAAGGCTGAAGAATGGATACGGCTGCGCTTCGGGCAATCACCCCCGCTTCAGGTAACGATCCAGTTCGATTCAGCCAAACAACGGCTGGCCGCAGCCGCGCGAGTACAGGCCAGCTTAGTAAGCGAAGGCTGGCAGATTATCCAATCGGAAATGCAGATCAAGGCTCAATTGAATGGAATAACGGTGAGCGGCAGGATCGACCGGATCGATCAGCATCAGCAAACCGGGCAAATCAGGATTCTGGACTACAAAACCTCCGACCGCGCAGCTACGCCGGAAGCCGTCCATCTCGGTTCCACCTCTCCTGAAATACCCGATTACGCCAGAGTCTCTCCTGGTAGTAAGGAAAAGCGCTGGACGGACCTCCAATTGCCGCTTTACCGTATACTTCTGCCCGAGGAACTGTTATCCGAGGGACCAATCCAAATTGGTTATTTCAACCTGCCCAAAGCCATCGGGGACACAGGCTTGATCCTCTGGGAAGAATTCAACGCGGAACTTCTCGCCTCCGCCAGTGAGTGCGCCGCAGGCATTATCGAGTCAATTCAAAATCGAAGGTTCTGGCCGCCAACATCAAAAGTCAGCTACGATGATTTTGAGCATCTGTTCCCTGCGAACATTGCCAACTGTATTGAAATTGCATCCTTTGAGGAATTTATGCATCAAAAGACGTAGGGGCTCAAAATCTTGAACCCTATCCCGGAAAACATAATGACGAACAAAATCAGTCACGAAGCAATAACAGCCTCAGCGGGGTCAGGAAAGACCTTTCAGCTGGCGCATCGATACATCCGGCTGCTGGCAAGCGGAGTGAAACCGGACCGAATTATCGCGCTGACTTTCTCCCGAAAGGCGGCAGGCGAGATTTTCGACTCAATCATCAAATACCTTCGTCTGGCAGCTTCTTCGGAAAGCGAGGCACAGGCTACTGCTGAAATAATCGGCCTCCCTGCATTATGTCAAGCAGATTTCCTGAAACTGCTTCGCGATATGCTGAACAGCCTGCATCGTCTGCACATCAGCACACTGGACAGTTTCACCATCGGCGTAATCCGGGCCTTCCCGATGGAGTTGGGAATTCCTTCAGGTTTTCAGGTAATGGAAAGCGACGGAGCCCTAGCCAGAACCGCACGCCAGGAGATTTTGAGCAGGCTATTCAACAACAGCTACGTGGACCGCACAGCGCAGAAGGAATTTCTGGAAGCCTTCAAACAGGCCACCTACGGACAGGAGGAAAAGGGACTCCAGCGCAGCCTCGATACCTTCATCAGCGAATATCGAACCTATTACCAGATTCTGCCCGCACAAAACGCCTGGGGAGACAGTGACCGTATCTGGCCTCAAGGATCACTCTGGCTAAAAAACGTGGGAGATATCAACCCCATTGCCACCGATCTGGAAGCCTTGCTGATCCATGACGATCTATCCGAAAACACTATGAACCGCTGGCACATTTTCATCGAGGCAGTTCGCGATTTCAATGTCCACTCAAACTGGAGCCGGGATATCGAATACCTGGCAGAAAAACTGCTCGAAGATGTGGAAGGGCTGCGCCGGGGGAATGCGCATCTCAAAATCGACCGGGCCAAATGCGAGCTGTCTGATGACGAAAGTCGGCTGGCCCTTGAACTACTGACTCACATAATGAAAACGGAACTCACCGCCGCATTGGAGAAAACCCGCGGCATCTACCGGGTTCTGAACCAGTACGAACAATTTTACGAAAACCAGGTCCGCAGACAGGGCAAGCTGACTTTCAATGATGTCCAGTACCTGCTGACCCCGGCAAATATCGACAGTGGCGGCTGTCTGCTCAGCCGGATCGTCGATGAAGATTCACGACTCTACATCGATTACCGGCTCGACTGCAAGCTCGATCACTGGCTGCTGGATGAATTTCAGGACACCAGCGACCTGCAATGGGAAGCACTGCGCAACCTTGCCGACGAGATTTTACAGGATACTTCCGGAGAACGCAGCTTCTTCTACGTCGGCGATGTGAAACAGGCTATTTACGGCTGGCGGGGAGGCAACGCGCAACTGTTCGGCAAGATACTGGAACAATACGGTGACCTGATTCGGCAACGTCCTTTGAACACCTCGTTTCGATCATCCCCGCCAATCATCGACACCGTCAATCAGGTATTTACCCAATTGCCACCCGAATTACCGGCAGAAGCCATCAGCCAGTGGGAAGGAATCTGGCAGGAGCACCACTGTCAGGAAGGATTCGTCCCCATTGAAGGCTACGCCGCACTTCTGGAACCACTCTACGAGGGAAGCGAAAAACCGGGCGAGGAGGATCGCTATCGAGTCGTAGCCCGGCTGCTCAATGAGATCGATCCCCTGCACCGAGGCCTGTCAACGGCAATTTTAGTCCGCAGTAACGAAAGCGGCAGAAGGCTCGTCAACTATTTGCGCAGTGAATGCCCGAACATGACCATCGTTCACGAAGGAAGAGCAGCCATCAAAGATAATCCGGTCGTCGCGCTGCTCCTTTCACTGGTGAAATTTGCTGCTCACCCGGGTGATACCTTCGCCTGGCGACACCTTCAAATGAGCCCACTGAGCAGGTATTTAGCCCACAAAAGACTGAACCGGGGTAATTTATCACATACGCTTCTAAGGGAAATGCAGACAAACGGATTTCAAGATTTCATTCGCAACTGGGGAAAGCTATTGAATGCAATGTATCCCCTCGATGATTTTGGACAGAAACGGCTCAACGACCTTATCGAGGCTGCCGGGGAATTTGATAACAGCAACAAACCGGACAGCAACGCCTTTTTGCATTTTATCGACAATTACCAGATACACGAACTCGCCTCAGAAGATGTCATCCGGGTGATGACCATTCACCAGTCCAAAGGGCTGGGATTCGATATCGTCATCCTGCCAGACTTGCAGGGCAAGAGCATGACCAGTGCCGGTGAGATCGGTTTCACTACGGCCCGCGACCCCGCTACCAATCAGCCAGTCTGGGCCCTCAAGATGCCCCGCCGACTCATCTCACAAAACGATCCGACTCTTGCCTCGCAGATAAACGCCAGCGATGAAGCTTCCTGCTTTGACGCCCTGTGCGTATTGTACGTGGCCCTGACCCGTGCCAAGCAGGGACTCTATATGGTCACTTCATATCCGGGGAAAACCGCTAAAACCATAACCCCGGCCACGCTCCTCAAAACCCGGCTTTGCAATGACCCAAAACCAACAGACGGGCCGCCTGTTTCTATCGACGGAGAGCAATTCACCTGCCTGTTTGAAACCGGCCAGCGCGACTGGCACACCAGAGTTTCTCGTGAAGAGACTTCCATGCCACTGCCCGCAACGCCAGAATTATCCGGCGATTTTCACAAAAAATCATCACAAAGGGTACGCATGACACGTATATCACCATCGGAGCAGGTGGGCTATACACAAAACGCCGGCTATCTCTTCTCCGACGCCTACTATCGGAGTCTGGAATTCGGCTCCGCCATTCACGAACTCTTCCGAAAGGTATCGTGGATTGACAAAGCGGATATCGAAGGGATCATTCGCCAGCGGCAGGGGAAGTCCGCCTTTGAAGATGAATTCAATCAGAGGATGGCAGAACATTTCCGGCAGGCTCTCACTTCCGAAGAAGTCCGGCAAGTTCTCTCACATCCCGATGGAAACGCGGAATTGTGGAGGGAAAAACGCTTTGAGATCGTGATTGAGAATCAGTGGATAACCGGCGCTTTCGATCGGGTGGTTATCATTCGAGATAACGAAGGAAAGGCTCTACAGGCTACCATTGTGGATTTCAAGAGCGATGAGGTTGAAAATGACACGATACTGGCTCAGGCTGCAAAAGGCTATCGCCCGCAACTTGCACTTTATGGAAAGGCGCTCTCCCTCATGCTGGCTATTGATCGATCTCAAATTGAACTTAAGGTGCTGTTCACAAATCCGGGAAAAGTATATAATCTCGAATGAAGGCACTTGCCACCACGCGTGTTTCATATTATATTAGAGATCAAGGAAGGTGATTCAATGAAAAAAGACCTGATGGATATTCTCGCCTGCCCGATGTGCAAAGGCGAACTTGAACTTACTATTGAAGAAGAGGACGAAAAGGAAGTAATTACAGGTTCGCTGCACTGCGCCAAATGTAACGAAACTTACCCTATCAATGATGCCATCCCCAACCTGCTTCCACCTGATCTGCGCGATCAGGGCAAGTAAGTAGCACAGGATCCCGGCGATTCCCAGACTTCAATACTCGAAATCGAGACTGGCTTCCCTTCCAGTTGAGGGTTGAGTTCCTGATAAATTGTAGCTGCGAGGTTTTCCGAGGAAGGATTAATTTCATCGAAGGGCGGGATATCGTTCAGGCAAGTGTGGTCGAACCGTTCCAGAATCACCGCCATGTATTCCTTCAACTCGGTGAAATCGAAGGCCATTCCTGCCTCATCCAGTTCTTCAGTCTCCAGCGCCACCACCACCTCGAACCGATGACCGTGAAGGTTTTCACATTTACCCCGGTAATTCCGTAGATAATGTGCAGCATCAAAATGCTGCCTAACCGATACTCGATACATTTCCCCACTCCCTCACCTGCTTCGTATCGTCAAGTTCTGAAAGCAGGTCTTTTATAGTTTTACCATTCTGCGGATGAACAAGCACCGGGGCGATCTTCGCGAAAGGAACCATTACAAATCCACGCTCAGCAACCCTCGGATGAGGGATGGTCAAATCGTCCGTCTCAATCACCCGGTTGCCAAAAAACAGGATATCGATATCTATCGTCCGGGGCGCATTGCGAAAGCTTTCCTCCCGATCCATTCGCGCCTCGATTTCTTTGGCAAATGAAAGCAAATCGGGCGGTTCCAATTCGGTTTTACCACAACAGACCAGGTTCAAAAACCAGGGTTGATCCTCATAGCCAACCGGCTCGGTTTCATAGATAGCTGATATCGTCTCAATTCTCACCTGCCCGGATAATGCTGCCAGCGCCTTTTCCAGATTGGCTTCACGATCTCCCAAGTTCGAGCCAAGTCCCAGATATACCATTTCCATCGCCATTAATTGTATCACTGCCATAAGCAAGCTGCCAAGGCTTGATTGACACGATAAGCTCGGTTAGAATAAACCAGAGCAGGATAATGTTCGATTCACTATCAGACAGGCTTAATGCCGTCTTCAGCAAACTAACCGGCAAGGGCAAGCTCTCCGAAAAGGACGTCGATGAGGCGTTAAGGGAAGTGCGGGTTGCGCTGCTCGAAGCCGACGTCAACTTCAAGGTGGCCAAAGCATTCATCGCCAGTGTGCGCGAACGGGCGGTGGGCAAAGCGGTGCTGGAAAGCCTCACGCCGGGTCAGCAGATAATCAAGATCGTCAACGAAGAACTTATCGCCATGCTGGGCAGCGACCAGAAAAAGCTGGTCCGCGCCGATCCACCTCCAACGATAATCCTGATGGTAGGTCTTCAGGGCGCCGGCAAAACTACCACCTCATCCAAGCTGGCCCTGCACCTGCGCCGGGGCGGGCAGAAACCGCTCATGGTCGCCGCTGACCCCTATCGACCCGCTGCCGTTACTCAGCTTGAAACCCTGGGCAAACAGCTTGATATCCCCGTATACAGCGATGAAAAGACCAAAAACGTGGCGGATATCTGCAAACAGGCCATGAAACGCGCCAAGGAAATCGATGCCACCACCATCATTCTGGATACCGCCGGACGACTGCACGTCGATGAAGAATTGATGGAAGAACTGGAACGGGTCAAAAAAGCGCTTACCCCCACTGAAGTTTTGCTCATCGCCGATGCCATGACCGGGCAGGAAGCAGTGAAGATCGCCGACGAGTTCAACTCCAGGGTCGGACTCACCGGGGTTATCCTCACCAAAATGGATGGCGACGCCCGCGGCGGGGCGGCTCTTTCACTGACACAGGTTACCGGTGTGCCAATCAAGTTCGTTGGTATCGGTGAAAAGTCCGACGCTATCGAACCATTTTATCCTGACCGTATGGCCTCCCGAATACTGGGCATGGGAGATATGCTCACCCTGATCGAAAAGGCTCAGGAAAGCTTCGATGCCAAAAAGGCGATGGAGCTGGAAAAGAAGGTCCGCAAGGCAAAGTTCAATCTGGAAGATTTCCTTGATCAACTTCAACAGGTCAAGAAGATGGGATCACTTTCCCAGATCATGGATATGATCCCCGGCATGGGCAAACTCACCAAGAACCTGCCTGCCAACGCCGCTGTGGATGATAATCAGCTAAAGAAAATCGAGGCCATTGTCCTCTCTATGACTCCAAAGGAACGACAGAACCCGGAAATTATCGATGGCAGCCGCAAGAGAAGAATTGCCCGGGGAAGCGGTACAACCCCGCAGGATATCAACCAGTTGCTTAATCAGTTCAAGCAGATGCAGAAAATGATGAAGCAGATGAGTTCGGGCAAAATGCGCGGGCTCAATATCCCCGGGCTCTAGAGTAATTTCCTATTACCTTATCATAAAATACCCCGATTGACATCCATCCTAATAGTTGACATGGCAACTAATTTGCGGTATACTGGTTGCCAAGGAAACTAGTTATGACAACAACGCCAGAAAAAGCCTCTGTCATCGTGAGGGGACTACTTAGACTCGGAAGTGATCTGCACCGACTCGGCAACAAGATCACCTGGGAATACGGACTCAACCAGCAGCAGTTCGTGGTACTAAGCGAGATCGTGGACAGAGGGCCAATCAACCAGAAACAACTGGTTGGGGGATTGGTAATTGAAAAATCGAATCTTTCCAAAATCGTCAAGAAATTAACGACCCTGGGGTTAATCAAAAGCTCATCATCCCCGGATGATGGAAGAACCACATTGCTCAGTGTCACCAAAAAAGGGAAAGCGATCTGGGAAGAATGCATGAAAGATTTCAATGAATGGCAGGCCAATTGGGCAAGTTCTCTCACTAAAGACGAGACCAATCAGACAATAAAGGTACTGGAAAGGCTAAAGGGCCTGCCTCTATAAAGGCAGGTTCTATTCTTAAACATTAAACAGGAGGGTTAAAATGGCAGAAAAATACGATCTGGTAGTCATCGGTTCAGGAATGGGTGGATTGAGTTCCGCCGCGCTGGCAGTAAAGAACGGTTATAAGACACTGGTCCTGGAGAGCCTGGGACAGGTAGGAGGCCGATATTCCACTTTTGAGGTCGAAGGGTGCAAGTGCCTGACCGGCGCCTGTGTTATCCACTACTCCGGCTGGGTTCCCAAGATATTCAAGGAAGTCGGTCTGAAGATGGAACTCCGTGATGCCCAGGAAGTATTTTACAACGTTAAGGGAGAGGAGTTCCCCGTACCGCTGGAAAACCGGGTAACGGCCCTGTTCGATATCTGCAACCGAGTTGGAGGAGCCGACGGGAAAGCTAAAAACATCGGGGCAGGAATGGTTAAAGAAGTAAGCTCCAAGAAGCTCTCCGGCATGTTCGGCAAGGCAGTCATGGACCCGAAAGGGGTTGGCGGCCTCACCATCAAAGAGTGGCTGATGCAATATACGGATGACCCGATATCCCATGCCCTGTTCGATTCACTGGCCATCGGCTGGGTAGTGGCCCACTCTTATGAGATACCGGCTTCCGAATACTTCAATTTCATGGCTACCATGAAAGGGATGAATGATATCGGCCTTTCGCCGCTGGGCAACAAACACAATATGGAAATGCTGGCGGGTTTCGTCAAAAACAAGGGTGATATCTGGCTGGGCAGTCCGGTCACCAAGATCAACATCAAAAACAAGCAGGCAACCAGCGTGGTCTGCAAGAAAGAGGGCGGCGAGGAAGTCGAGATTGAGTGTAAAGCAGTCATCAGCAACTGCGGCCCGACACTCACTGCCCAACTCGCCGATCAGGTAGACTACACGGACGATTATTTGAGAGATATGCGCGTTAAGCTCCGCCCCATCCCGACCGTGATGATGCATGTAGCCAGCAACGAAAAACTGGCCATGCCCGGCGGCGAGCACGGCATGGAACTGGTGGCTGGAATGCGCCGGATCATGTGTGCCGTCCCGCTGACTAATACCTGCCCTGAGCTGGCACCAAAAGATACATTCCTTTATCACTATGTAGGTATGCCTAAATCCACCCTGACACCCATGGATCCGGATGAGGAAATCAGACAGTGCATGGCTGACCTGCACGATCTTTATCCCCGGTTCGACAATGTAGCCAAGGTAATCAGTATTGAGGCACGCAACTGCGATGATAACCTGAATTATGGCCGAAGCTGGCAGGCCGCCCCCTATCAGATGCAGCGTGAGACGCCCATTAAAAATATGTGGTGCGTAGGTGACGGCAACCAATCGAAGGGTTACTGTGGAACCTCCGGCAGTGCCGAAGGCGCCTTTAAAGTTGCGGATGCGCTAAAAAAGACCGTTAAACCCGGTTAGTGCTTTGCCAAATATTGATTTGAAAAACCGGCAGTGCTAAACAAGTAGATACAGCTCGACGTTCCATTTCAAAGTAAGCAGCCGCAGTGAATATTCAAGCATCTGGGTTGTTTTTGAATAGTTTTTTTTGAGTCGCAATCAATACAGTCAGAATCTGCAGGACGCGTTGCAGATTCTGACTGTATTTGTTTTCGCATTTAAGGTAATACATACTTCAGGCGGAAGAGAGCACTGGAGTAGCAGTGTTCAAGAGTCACTCATAAACTGATTTACATCCTTCTCTCTATATACCTTCCCAGAGCTTCGTCCTTTAGTGGGCTGCGGGCACCCGCACAAAAGTGGCAATCTCCTTCTGTCTCGATCCACAGCAATCCACATCCAAGAAATGGCTTTTTTCGCCTCATAAGCATCGCGGTTAATTGAAATGCGACCTCAGAAATTAGTGTTTACCCCCATATTTTTTTCAGGTTTTCTTAATTGTAGTATTAGTAGTTTCAGTTAAACTGAAAGTAAGGTTATTCTTAATGCTGGGAGGCAATATGAATTGCTGGGAATATATGAAATGCGGGCGCGAGCCGGGAGGGAGTGAAGTTGCAATATATGGAGTTTGCCCGGCATATCCTAATTGGGGCCAGCGCTGTGCACGAGTGGCAGGCACCTTAAACGGCAAAGAGGCCGAAGGTTTGTTTATTAATCTTAAAGAAATACCTAATTGCAATCATTGCAGTTTCTATAACAGTGAACACTATATCAAAGGCCTAATGGATCTGGTGAAATAATTGATCTTTCTCTGACGAAATAAAAAAGGCGGGGCAAAATGCCCCGCCTTTTCTGTGTTGCCTTTGCAACTCGATTTATTCCGCAGCAGCTTTAGCCGCCTCAATCCAGGAATCGAATAATGCCTGATTATCTTCTACCCAGTCCTCGGCATGGCGGACAATATCCTCGGGACTATCTTCTCCATCGAACATTTTGGCGTTCTGGACAAAGATGTCGGCCAGGGGAATTTCCATTGCATCGAACAGGGCCCCCGCTGCCGGGTTATCGGCCAGGAAGTTGTTGTTGGCTATTACCGCAAGGTCATCTGCTACCAGACCCATCATACAGGGATCATTGACACATCCTTCCACACCGGGGACTGAGACCATGTCCAGGAACTCCTGCTGTTCTTCCGGCAGGGCAGGGAACGGCACCTCAATCCAGACAACATCTTCCCCGGGGATCAATTTACCAACTGTCCAGTTCGGGGTCCATGTGTAGAAAAAGATGGATTCGCCCTGCTGGTACCGTGCTATGGCATCTGCCATGGAGACCGAATACTCTGCTTTGATGGGCTCAATGACGTCCGTCAACTCATAGGCATCCAAGTGGAAATCAATCATCAGTTCGCACCCCCATCCGGGCGGGCAGGCTACCATATTGGCTTTGCCGTTTCCGTCCGTATCAAAGAGGGCAGCGATATCGGGGTTTTTGAAGTCATCGAGGTTGGTGATACCGTATTCATCTGCGGTCTTCTTATCAATCAGGTAACCCTGCAGGGCGCCACCCTTGGCCACATATCCAGCAATGGTCGTCTCCTCTTCGATATCTTTCAAATACGGCTGATGCAGCATTACCCATACGTTAGCCCAGAAATCTACATCGCCCTGTTTGACTGCCTGATAGAACGCCTGGTTTTCGAGCATTACCGGGTCTTCCACATTGTAGCCGAGTGCTTCAAGCGCCTTGATGTAGATTTCGATCTGGAACCAGCCGGTGTCCCAAGTAGCCTTGGCTGGTTCCACGGTGACTCCCTTGCCTGGTAGATCTGGCTCGGCGGTCTCGTCATCGTCACAGGCAATCGCAACCAGCATAAGGCTAGCTATCAAAGCAATGCTCAGCACCATTAATAGTAAAGATTTCAGTTTTTCGATTTTCATTTCCATATCCCTCCTTGCAGTTTACTAATAAAGATCGCTATCAGATATATGAGTTATTTTACCGTGTTATCACCCCCTTTTCTCATATTTATCGTTCAAGAGTATTTTCGGTGGAATGAACATAACGGCCAGACCCAAGAGGCTTCTTAATGGTTTGGCGTGTTTAGAGCTATCAGGCTCAGCGAGAGACTGGGTGATGCGGTCGAGAATGATGGCCAGAATAACGATACTGAAACCGGAAGTGAGGCCCATTCCGATTTTAATTCTTCCCAAAGCTACGCGGACATCCTCGCCCAGCCCACCGCCACCGATAAGGGCTGCAATGACCACCATCGAAAGAGCCAGCATCAATGTCTGATTGAGTCCGGCCATTATAGTTCGCAGGGCAAGCGGAATTTGTACATTCCATAAAACCTGCATGGAGGTGGAACCGAATGCGTAAGAGGCTTCTATCAGTTCGGGATCAACCTGCCGTATCCCCAGATTGGTGAGCCTGATGATTGGCGGAAGCGCAAAAATAATGGTGGCAATAACCCCCGGTACTGGCCCGATGCCGAATAGCATTACTATGGGGACAAGATACACAAAGGCCGGGATCGTCTGCATCATGTCCAGCAATGGCCTGGTGACAATTGCGAATCTATCGCTACGTGCGGCCACAATTCCCACTGGTACGCCAATCAGGACACAAAAGGCGACGGCGGTCAATACCATCGCCAGTGTTTGCATGGTATGCTCCCAGTATCCCATGAAGCCGATGAGCAACATGCCGCCTAAGCTGAACAACGCCACCCGCCATCCGGCTGAAAGCCATGCGATGATACCAAGTATGATCACAAAGGCGATAGGAGGCAGCCAGAGCAGGATGTCTTCTTCAAGGAAATCGTATAATGTTTCAATGGGGACTTTGACATCCCGAAAGAATTCACCAAAATTGGGGACCAGCCAGTCGTTGACGAAATCATCGATCCAGTCCTCAAAAGGAAGTGTGTATTCTTTAAATGGAAACGGCTGCCCCATTATTTATCGACCTCGAAGCTCTGGGATACACGGCCTTCCATCGTTTCATCAGAGATTCCGTTGGCCGCGGCACTGACGGTTTTATCGGTATCTTTATCGCCCGCTTCGACGAAGCTGGCGACGTTGGCCAGGATATCGAACTGGGTAATGAACCCCACCATCTGCCCATCGTCATTGAGCACGGCAATGGGCAATCCTGTTGCTGCCGCGCTGTATATCTCGGCCAGGGGAGTTTCGGGGGAGGTTTGCGGGAATTCCCGGCGCATTATCTTGTCGAGGTCACGCTGATTATTGCGTGCTGCGGTGGCTACGTCCTGATCGATGACCAGCCCAATCGGTTTGTTACGGTCGTCGACCACGAACAATCCGTCCCTGCCCAGTTCCCTCATGCGGAACATGGCGGCGCGAACCTGATCCCGATCCAGCCGCAGCGATTCCGGTCTGCGCATCACCGATCCGACCGTGATGACCCTTCCCCGATCCACGTCCTGGGTGAAAGCAGTCACGTAATCATCGGCCGGGTTATCTACGATGTCCTCCGGGGTGCCCAGTTGCACGATCCGCCCGTCCTTCATGATAGCCACGTGGTCACCCATCTTCAGGGCTTCGCTGAGGTCGTGGGTGATGAAGATGATGGTCTTTTTGACGGTGCGCTGTAATTGCAGCAGTTCATCCTGCATCTCACGCCGGATGAGCGGATCTAGGGCGCTGAAAGGTTCGTCCATCAGCAGGACCTCCGGATCGGTGGCCAGCCCCCGGGCCAGCCCGACCCGCTGCTGCATGCCTCCGCTCAAATCCCCGGGATATCGGTTCTCCCACCCCGTCAGCCCCACCATTTCGAGCGAATTCATGGCTGTTTCCCGACGTTCTTTCCTAGGCATTCCGCGCATCTTCAGACCATATTCCACATTCTGCACCACGGTTCGGTGCGGGAAAAGTCCAAAATGCTGAAAGACCATAGCCAGTTTGGTTCGGCGGATTTCCTTGAGGCGCTTGTATGCCAGCCGTGAAATTTCTTCATCGTCTACATAGACGCTGCCGGCGGTTGGGTTAATCAATCGGTTGATACAGCGGATTAAAGTGGATTTTCCGGAGCCGGATAGCCCCATCACCATGAATATCTCACCTTCTCCCACGGAAAAAGAAACATCGGCCATACCGACAACATGGCCGGTTTCACGCAGGATATCTTCTTTGGAAGCGCCTTCCTCAAGTCGTTTGAGGGCTTCCTGGGGAGATTTGCCGAAGATCTTGTAGAGGTTTTCTACTCGTACTTTGGCTGGCAAAATTCTCCTTTGATGCCACTACAGGGCACCGTTTCTAATATACCAATGTCGAAAGGTAGTTGCAAACTCTGCCTGCGCTTTCGGGCGTGGACTGCTGCCGGGACGTCCTTTATGCACCGGCGCAATTTATGATGTTAAAGTGGATATTCCCCTTATTTAAAGGGGTCCCAACGAATGGTCTGCTTTTCATAAGCCGGCGGGAACATCTGGATGAACTCGTCGTAATAATAGATTTCTTTGAAGGAAGCCAGCGGCAGGCCGTAGGGGGTTTTGGGGCGCTCGTTAATCTCATCCGGGTTAACTACCCCGGCGATCAGCCTGTCCATCACATCCTCGGTACCCACTCCCATCGAAAAGCGCAGTTTTTCGCGGTTGGCGATCTGATCGGGGAGCATATCGCGGAAGGCTTCCCTTAAGATAAACTTCTCAGTTTCCTTTTCGCCATATATTTTCCACTCCATGGGTATCTTCTGGCTGAATTTAATCACCTTCGGGTCGAGGAAGGGTGCCTGGTAGTCTACGGCGTTGGCCATCCAGCCACGATCCATACGCCGGAGCGCAGTATTGTAAGCAATATCCAGCAGCTTACGGGCCAGTTCTTCCCGTCTCTCTTTAGTGGTCACGCTGGGGTTTTTGAGGACCATGCGATAGCCACCGAAGAGTTCATCAGCTCCTTCTCCCACGAACATCAGGTCGGTATATTCCTTAGCCAGCATGGAGACAAAATAATTGGAAATCTGCCCGACTATGCAATCCTCGTCAAAGCTCTCCAGATACCAGATCATTTCGGGAATGCAAGCGAAGATTTCCTCGTCGCTGATTCGATAAATGTGATGCTCCAATCCCAGGAAATCCGCCATCAGAATGGAGTTATCCAGATCGGGGCCGGGTTTACTATCGACTGTGGCGGTTATGAGATGGATATTCGGATTGAATTCTTTGGCAATTGTTGCCACAATGGAACTGTCCAGTCCGCCGCTTAAAGCGGAGGCATTGACCCCGGACATTCTTTTTTTAGTAGCTTCGATCATGAGATCACGCAGGGTATCAGCGGTGGACTTCAAGTCCTCACTGATATCGGGAACATCCGGATCGAACGGTGCGAACAGTTTCTCCCCTTCCTTTGTGCTGTAGATTGACTGAGGGGGAAGTTCATGGATATCAGAGCGAAGATGATTTGTCAGTCCCTTCATTTCTGTGCTGAAGTATAACGTGCCGTTCCGCGAGCCATAGAAAAGCGGACGGGCGCCGACTTGATCGCGGGCGAGGATTACTTCATCGCCATCAACAATAGCACAGCAGTAGCTGCCATCGAGATAGGTGAAACACTGTTTGCCATGCTTGAGATAGTATTCCCTGAAAAGCTGGACATCTGTTTGCCCTTCGGCCCGGGCATTGAACAGTTCTCCATCAAAAACGATGTATGGTGGTTGGGAAAATGCGGTCGCATCCGTCTTTTCCGATGTCAGGTTGATCTCGATAGCGCCAATTGATCCATTGCCCTCAGGCATGGTGCGAACGGCCATGTTATCCGGACCGCGATGCCGCATAAGCTGCAACATTGTCTCGACCTGATCCGTGCGTTCCTCCGTGCTTCCACTTGTTGCTACAATCCCTGCTATAGCTGCCATTCTATCCCTTCCCTTTTATCTATCATATCAATTTACCAAAACTGCTTATGATGCCTGCATTGCATCCAGTTTGGCAACAGCGTCAAAACCGTCCAGTGCATAGGCATCTGCGCCGATCTCTTTGGCATACTCCTCAGAGACTGCGGCCCCACCAACAAATATCTTAACCGAATCCCTGACACCGGCTTCTTTAAGGGCCTCGATGATGTCCTTCATCACTACCATAGTAGTGGTCAGCAGAGCCGAAAGCCCAAGGTAATCAGGTTTTTTCTCTTTCACATATTCCACAATTTTTTCGGTGGGAATATCAATGCCCATATCAGCAACTTCATAACCTGCGCCTTTGAGAAGTATGGCAACAATATTTTTCCCGATATCGTGAATATCACCTTTTACGGTGACGATGGCAAATTTCCCCTTGGTTTCCACACTGGCAGCTTCCATGATTGGTTTTAGGAGATCCATCGCTTCGCCCACCGCCTCGGCCGAGGCCAGCATGTCGGGAATGAAATATTCCTTACTGGCGAACTTCTGTCCCACGATCTCCATACCAGAGGTGAGGCCTTCGGTGATAATGGCCTTCGGGGGAAGATTGGCGTCTATCGCCTGTTGTGTAAGTTCCAGTACACCGGGCCCGGTCAGATCATTATCGATTCCCTCGTCATCAGAGGTTTTCCTTCCCTGAATAACGTTTTCCTTCAGTGCAGCAATGATATCTTCGCTCATAGTTCCCTCCCTATTGATATATGTTCAGTCTCGGCAAAAGCCCGGGTATTTCATTAAATATCTTCTTCGTGGTCGCCTCGTCTATGTGTTCAACCGGCTGTGCCAGCAGTTCATCCATACGTTCGCAAGCCAGCTTGAATACGTTATCGGTTTCACCATCGCCCTCGAAAGGATAAGCTTCAGAAAGCCGGCCGCTGCGCATCACCTTGCGGATAAAACTGATATAAAGCTTCTGCGATGTGGTCATCACGTTTCTGACCTGGCTCAGCGTATCGTCGAACTCTTCACGATTGATTTTTGGCTGCCTTAAAAAGAATTTTATCATTTTGAAATGAGCATCGTCCAGAACTGCCTGAGGCAGGCAAAAAACAGAGTTGCAGTCGAGAAGCCCGAAGGTACAATGCAGGTACTGTGGACCGCTTAAAGCGACCAGAATATCGGAAAATAACCTTTCAACTGTTGATTGCTGGCCCGGTGTTTTGGGGTCGCAGACTCCGGAGGTGGAATAGTTTGGGAGATCATAATAACGCGCCATCTGCACGCAATCGATATTGTACTGGCTGGTTTCGACGCATCCGTAGGAATCGGCCAGAGTATCCATCCTTGCACGAACCGGCACGCTGCCGTAGATTACCGGTGTGCCCGGATTTACCAATTGGCCCAAGGCTATTCCAGCCAAAACCTCGGCATTGATCTGGGCCATGATACCGGCTTCCATAATAGGAGCGGTGCTGCCGGCCTGGGGAGCAGAGGAAACTACAACCGGCAATCCACGTTTGCAGATTTCGATATAGGTATCCGTGGTGTCCTCCACAAATTGCAGCGGGCTTTTCACCAGGCAGGTGATAAAGGAAATGATGGGATTTTCTTTAAGAGCCTCTTTTCCACCAGCTATCATCTCCGCCATGTTGAGCACGTTGTCCAGCTGATCGAGGCTGGTCAGTCCCGCCTGAACATGCTTGGTGGTATTGTTGAGAGAAGCGAAAAACTTATTGACATCTTTGTTCTTTTCCGTGATATCGCTATCCTGAATGTTGACTGTGCGGATAAATCCGTCCACGGTCTCCAGGTGTTCGCACACATGTGCTGCCTGACAGAGATCGGCTACGGTTCCGCGCCGGGGGATAAATTCAGGCACTGCGATTTCAGTTCCCGGATCGGATTTTTTGGTATAGGTTTCGAAGTTAACATCCAGCCAGGTGTTGGTCTCCGAACCGGTAATGAAATATACTCTCGGCTCATTGCCGTGCATTATCAGGGAATTGTCAGGGTTTCTGGCCCCCAGTTTGACTGTCTTGGGAGCGCTATCGAGGGCCTGTTGCACGAGATTTTCAGGGATTTTAATCTGCCAGCATGGATGGTTGCTGTCCGGGACAGTACTTACCTCGGCCCCGTTGCTCCGAAATATATCTGCTGCCTGCTGGTTAAAACATAGCAGCCCGGGGTCTGAAAGGATTTCCATGGAAGCCTGATGTATTTGCTCAATTTGATCGCTGGTTATTCGTTCCAGCGGTTTTTCGATCAATATTCCCTCTCTGGGCATTTGGTTGCTCCTCTTGTGACTAGTCAATAATATTCGGGATTTCACCCAGTATTTGCTGCCGTACATTGCCGGGCAGTTGGTAATCTGCTGCAGCGAGTATCTCTTCTGCTCTTGCCTTTGCCCTGTGGGCGGTATCCTGGCTCCCGTTGGCTTGCCATGTTTCCATGTGTTCTCTATCGCTTAATAAAGGCATGTAATGTTCGGTACGCATGTGCTTGCGGGTATGTTTGGCGGTAACAAAATTTCCTCCGGGTCCTGCCTTTTTGATGAGGTCGAAGGCCAGTGTCTCTTCATTAACCGCAATTCCTTCGGTTGCACGCATGGCCATTCCGATAATCTCATCATCCATTACGTATTTTTCAAAGCTTACGCTCAGGGCGAAATCAAGTAGCCCGGCAGCATCGTGGATGAAGTTTGCTCCGCTGAGTGTGCACAGCAAGGTAGTAAGCGCCGATTCATACCCACACTGAGCATCAACTATTTTAGAATCGGACATGCCGGCAGTAGCGTAATACGGCAGCTTGTAGAATTGAGCCATCTGAGCACTGGCAGCATTGGACATCCCCATCTCTATTGCCCCGATGAGATATTTGAGATCGCGGAAATCATTGCTGGATGCCACCGAGCCAAAGATGGCTGGTGTGCCGGGATTCACTAGCTGAGTAAGGCATACTTCGGCCAGAGAGTCGACGACCTGAACTACCACGTTACCGGCAATGGTCACCGGGGAGGTTGAACCGCACAGAGGTTCGGACGGAAGCGCTACCGGAATACCGGCTTTGGCAGCGATGACAATCATATCGCCGTATTTCTCGTCAACAGTCATTGGACTGATGGCGCACAAAATAAGTGATATAGGCGATTCTTCACGCAGTTTCTCATCCGATCCGGCGATTATCCGGGCCATGCGGATAACATTATCGAGCCCCTCATAAGTGTAGATCCCACCCATTATGTGTTTGGAGGTGTTGTCCAGCCCGGCAAAGAATCGATTAACATCAACGATTCCCGGCTGCAGATCGGTGGGATAGGTCGGCAACAGAAAGAAATGAATGTTTTCCAGTCCATCGATGAGTTTGGCCAGGCTTTTCAAATCTTGCAGGGTCGCCCTTTTCCGCTCGCCGGTTATGCCATCTATGATGTTAAGCGCGGTGCCTCCGGTTCCTGCATACACCCTTGAGCCGCCGAGATTGAGATTATGTTCCGGATTGCGCCCGTGAAGAATAACTTCAGAAGGGGCCGTATTGATAAGTTCCATGACCATATCGCGAGGCATTTTGACTACGCGATTCTCTACGCTGGCCCCGGCGTTCTTAAAATACTCAAGGGCTTTGTCCGAGTTTACCTGAATCCCCACTTCCTCGAACACTCGCATCACGGTATCATGTATTTGTGTTATACCATCTTCCGTAAGCGGCTTGTAGCTGCCGCCTTCAATTCCTTTTCGAACCATCAGTGCGCTACTCCCTCCTCCATAGACATGTGAATTTGTCACAGATTCTGCAGGGATTGCAGGAAGCAACCTCGCCGTCCTGAGGCCCTATTCCAATAATCCCCGATACAGACTTTTCCGGTGTCATCAAGTATTCATCTTTCAACTTGATGTCAGAATTACTAGCTAACACATCGAAAATGACCTTTTGCTGGCTGACGTGCCAATCGCAATTCCCTGGACTGAATCGACGGCTGATAGCAAGGCCTTTGATATGTGCCAGTTCCCCTATTATGCCATGCACGAAGTCGGCTGCTTTTTCAGTGTAGCTGGACCCGATTGAATCCAGAATGAAAGCTTCGACGATGAGACCCTTATCACTGAGTTGAGCTGTCATCTCCTCCAGTCGGCTCCCGATCGTCAGTGCAAAAATTGCCGCCTTGGTGCAATGCTGCAGCACTTCGCTGATAACATAACTCTCCAGCATGATCGATTTTTCGATAAATACGGTTGGTTTTTCTACTTGCCGGACATCCAGTATTGTATAGGTATAAGAAGGTTCAATGAGTGATTTTGCTTTCTCAATATACTCGTCAACCAGGGAAGCTATACGTGGCGACAGTTCCGCATCGGTTGCATACCCGATTCGTTTGCCTATTTTTTCTCTTGTAATCTCGAAATACGATTCTACATTGATGCGGTTACCGATTACTGCCATTTCTCACCTCCATCTGCTCCGAGCCTTGGAGCAATGAAGTTTTTTACCTTGCTTTACCCTTCATTTGAAAGGAGAATTCAACGGCCAGAAAGTAAAATGAGGACATTTTTTTGATAGGAATGGAAAAAATGGGCTTTGAGGAACAAACAAATTGCGAAGTGAAGCGATTGGCCCGGCAAGGTTCAGTTATTATCCATCAGCTAATTTGAAAATGCAGATGGGTAATCCCAATATCATATTTTTTACTTCTGATTTATATCACCCTTGCTCCCCTTGCTAAATTGCCCCTTGCGGGTTTTGTCATTATAACACGAGAGCCAAAAGCTGTCCAGTTTAACTTTCTTCGCAATGTGAAAAGAGACTGAGGAAAGTATCGATTTCCAGCAGTGGATGGCTGCAAAATATTAACGTGACCTCGGTAACTATGCCTCTGATAGTAATTGTTTATTGCCGAATCCATGATTCAGGAGAGACATTGATGCTTATAAGTGGTAAAATGAAGGGCAAATAGGCGAATTGCGAACACCAGCAAGCAAGTGAGAGACTGAGATGGAAGTTTTGATAACCGGTGGTTGTGGTTTTGTTGGCACGAACTTGGCGTGGTATCTTGCTAATCGTGGATACACGATAAGGGTACTGGATGATCTTTCCACCGCCTTTCCCTCATGGATCAGCAATGAAGCCCATCATGATTCCAAACTCCCGACTGTTGACCTAATAAAAGGAGATGTGCGAGATCGGGAAGCAGTGGACAAAGCAGTGGCGGGAATGGATGCCATAATTCATCTGGCTGCTTCTACCAGCGTGATTGAATCGTTGAATAATCCTGAAGCAATGTGGGAGATCAATGTTGGAGGAACATTTAACCTTTTGGAATCGTGTCGCAATCAGGGGGTTGAGAAATTCATTTTCGCTTCTTCAAACGCTGTGGCTGGGGAGCAAATCCCCCCGATCGACGAGAAAAAAATCCCGCAACCCCTTTCTCCGTACGGGGCATCCAAACTGACCGGTGAAGCCTTGTGTTCGGCTTACTGGCATTCCTTTGGGATAAAAACTTTTCCCCTGCGTTTTTCTAATCTGTATGGCCCTTTTTCCGATCATAAGACCAGCGTTATCGCGCTGTTTCTCCAGCGGATCAGGGAAAGAAAACCTCTCACCATCTACGGTGATGGCGATCAGACCAGGGATTTTGTGCACGTGGATGATGTGTGTCAGGCAATTCATCTTTCACTGAAATCCGGGGGGCCTTTTGGTGAGGTTTTCCAAATTGCCAGCGGGAAAGAAACTTCTGTCAATGATCTTATCAGTCAGTTGAAAAAAGTAACGGGTAGCGATTTTGATACCGTTTACAAGCCCAAGCGTATCGGAGAGATCAGACGTAATTATTCGGATATCAGCAAAGCCAAAAAGATGATGGGATTTGAACCTGAAATCGAATTTGGCGAGGGATTGAAGGGTTTGTGGGATTTATAGATTAAATGAGCATGAGAATAATAGCCGCCATCCCATGTTTCAATGAAGACCGTTTCATCGGCAGTGTCGTCGCCAAGGCCCTTAAGTTCGTCGATGAAGTTATCGTAATCGATGATGGTTCAACAGATGACAGCGCAGAAGTGGCTGAGGCCGCTGGAGCTGTGGTTTACCGGCACGGAAGCAATCGTGGCTACGGGGCTGCCATCCGCAGTTGTCTGGAGAAAGGGCATAGTCACGGAGCGGATATACTGGTAACCATAGACGGTGACGGCCAGCATGATCCCGGAGATATTGTTGACCTCATCAAACCAATAATGGACGGGGAAACCGATATTGTGATCGGCTCCCGGTTCCTGGACAGGGAGAGCGAAGTGCCGTTTTATCGCCGCGTTGGACAAAAAGCCCTGAATTTGGCAACGAATGTAGGATCGGGACACAGTCTCAGCGATTCTCAAAGCGGATGCCGGGCTTATTCTGCGCAGGCACTTAAAAGGCTTAACCTTTCTGAAAGCGGCATGGCTGTGAGTTCGCAGATACAATTTGCTATCAAGGAAGCCGAACTAAAGGTAGCCGAGGTTCCCATAGGTGTTTCCTATGCGGAAAAATCGAAGCGGAGTCCGGTCGGGCATGGCGTGAACGTACTGGCCAGAATAGCGGTTCTATTTGCGTTAAGGCATCCCCTGATTTTCTTTGGCTTGCCCGGTACTGTTTGCCTGATAATTGCCCTGGCATTCGGGATCGATGTGCTATGGGTATATCGTGACAACGGATACGTACCATTTGGACCTGCGCTGGCTGTGATTATGTTCGGCCCACTGGGTCTGGTATTTCTCTTTGCTGCCCTGATGCTACAGGCAATGAAGGAACTGCTGCGAGGAGAAGGAGCCCGATTGCTAAAGCAAATCCGGGAAAAGGACTAACATTGAAGAAGGTTTGCATTCTGGCATCCGTCTTCTGGCCTGTTTATCCGGGCTTCGGAGGCAGGCATGCCTATGCTCTGGCCGGGAACATGGTCGAGGCTGGATATAATGTAGATGTGGTAGCAGCTTTTCCTATCGATTTGAGGAAACGGGGGAATTTTTTCTCCCAGAGGCCTGTATCGAAAGAGTGGCTCAATGGGAGCAGAGTCTTCCGGGTTTTCTCTCTATTGCCTACTGGTCTGGGATTACTTCGAAAGCTGTTTTTTTATATTTCCTTCATGCTCACTTCGCTGATGGCCATCCCTTTCGTAATAAAAGCGGATTTTGTTTTGGGACTTCATCCACCTCCTGCATGGTTGATACTTCCCGGTTTTATTTTCTCCCGTCTCCTGAGAGCAAAATACATAATACGTGTCACGGATTTATGGCCTGACGTGGTCTTTGAATTCAAACTTGCCAATCGAACACCTTTGAGGCAAATGGTTATCCTGATGACGAAAATGACCTATGGCATGTCAGATCACATAATGGCGTTTACTCCGGAGATCAAAGAAAGGATGTTACAACAAGGAGTTCCTGAGAACAAAATTTCCGTCGTTGAAATGGCGGTTGATACCGACACTTTCAGCCCTGCATCTTTACAACGTGATGAAGCACAAAATTTAAATCTTCCCGAACCAAAGGATAAATTTGTTGTCCTCTATGCCGGCGCGTTTGCCTTAACTTATGATTTTGAATCTCTGCTCAAAGCAGCTAAAAATTTAAAGGACGAAAACATTCTCTTTGTGATCCTTGGCGACGGGGATGCGAAGGGATTGATCATTGATACAATCAGGCGATACGATCTTACAAATGTTATTATGCCACCGCCTGTTTCCAGCCCCGAAACGGTGGCAAAATACATAAATTACAGTGATGTCTGTACAATGCCTTTGAAGCCTGAAATGGTAACAAGCACAATCACACGACCATCCAAAATTTTTGAGTTCTGGGCTTGCGGAAAGCCGGTAATAAGTTGTACAAAAGGGGAAGTGGAGCATTTGACCAATGAATCGGGAGCAGGAATGATCGTGGAACCCGGTGATGTTGAAGGTCTTTCTGCAGCGATAAAACTTCTCTATCAAAACCCTCAAATGACCGATGAAATGGGCTCCAGAGCCAGAGAATATGTCGTGAGCCGATTTTCTTATGAATCACTGAAAGCCAGTTTGTCCAATACATTTGACAGGTTCAATTAGAAAGGAGAAGTGAAAATGGATTATCTTAAAGAATACGCCGGAAAGACAGTATTGGTGACCGGTGGAGCCGGGTTGATCGGGAGTAATCTTGTTAAGAAACTTGTAGAACTCGAAGTTAAGAAGGTTTTGATATTGGATAGCCTTGAATCCGCGGTGGAATGGAATGTGCCTGTTTATCCGAATGTTGTTCTGATTAAAGGGGATGTGGCCGATGAAGTGCTCCTGAAAAGGGTGTTCTTTGACAGACCGGAGTATGTGTTTCATCTGGCAGCCCACTTCGCTAATCAGAAGGCGGTCGATTTTCCGGAAGAAAATCTCAGGGTCAATGCTTTGGGAACGATGAAATTACTCGAATACTCTCGCCTTGTCGATGTGAAACGTTTTGTCTTTTCCTCGTCCGGTTGTTCGGCGTATGGCAGTAGGGCACCGGTGCCGCTCAAAGAAGACTTCGTTACGCTGCATCTGGATACCCCTTATCAAATTCACAAACTTTTAGGAGAGCTCTATTGCAATTTCTTCCTCGATCACTGGGGTTTGCCTACGGTGCGGCTGCGCCTGTTTAACGTGTATGGCCCGGGCGGTTTGCCGGGAAAATACAAGAACGTGATTCCCAATTTCATGTACATGGCACATCAAGGCAAACCACTGACGGTCATGGGAACCGGCGATGAGACTCGTGACTTCACCTTCGTGGGGGATTTGATTGATGGTTTATTGCGTGGTGGAGTGTTCGAGGAGGCAATCGGGGAAGAAATGAACCTTGGTTCAGGCGTGGAGACTGCCAGTATCGACCTAGCCAAAATGGTGAATGAGGTTTCCGGTAACTCTGCCGGAATTGTGCATATTGAAAAGCGCGATTGGGATCATGGAACACGAAGGCTGGCATCTATTGATAAGGCCAGGCAGTTAATGGGCTACGATCCGCAAACCCCCCTTATCGAGGGATTGAAAAAAGCCAACGAATGGTTTGTGGAGAACAAAGATCGGATAATCTATCTCGAAACATAGATTTCATACGGAAATTTCGATAATGGGTAAACTGAAGGTTTTAAGAGAACACGAGCTTCAAAACAAAGTTGGGCTGTTTGTCGGCACCAGACCGGGAATAATCAAGT